>PKUH01000040.1 GCA_002869615.1 Desulfuromonas sp.
CGCGATCTCTCCGGCAACGTTCTTGCCGACAACGCAAGCGTCAACTCCGGCAGTGAAATCTGGTTCGTCCTCTACGTCGACAATCCGACCGATGGCCCGGCCTTTGATATCGAACTGCTCGATCAGATCAACCAGGCTCAATTCACCTATATCGACGGAACCCTGGCGACGACCATCGTGCCAGCCGGCAGCTCCGACGCAGCGATCTGGTCCGGGACCTGGACACCCCTGAGCGACAACCCTGACGGCGATATCGGTTCGGTCGTCGATGCCAACCCCGTAGACGGGCAACGCGATCGGATGACCATCGGTACCGATACCACGCAACCGAACGGGCAACTCGACATCACTACCGGAACGCTGCAGGCATTCCGCTTCCGCGTGAGGGTCAACTGATGACGGCCCGGTGGCGACATAACTCCGTCCGACGCGGCGCCCTCATGCTCTTGATGGCAATCCTCCTCCTTCTGCCATCCCCTGGCCTGACGGCACCGATCCAGAACAGCGCCTCCGGTACCTGCAACGGCGTACCGCTCGACAACACGAACGCCGTGGTCAATCTTAATTCGACCGGCAGCGGACCGGCTGTGACCGATGTCATCGCCGAAGTCAATCCGGGTGCCGTGACGACCAATTCCAATACGACATTGACCGTTGCGCTGAATCCGACCATGGGCGCAACCAACACCGGCTTCAACCAGGTTATCGTGTCGATCCCGGCCGCTTTCAGCAACATCAGCCCCGGAGCGGTCACCGTCGGCGCCACCGCAATCCCGGCCGGCAGCTGTCCGAACCCATCCGGCAACAGCTTCTGTGCAGCCCTCAGCGGCAACGACCTGACCATCACCTTCGGCAACAAGATTGCCAGCAGCCAAAGCGGTGAGATCGTCACGATCTCCTTCACCGCCGATACCCCCGCTTCAGCGGGCAGTTCATCTTTTGCCGTGAGCGTCGACGATATACCGACTGCTGCCCCGGCACAAAATGCCCTGCCCGGTGATGCGGACGGCATCACGACCAACAACAACAGCCTTGACATCACCTTCTCGGACGGCGTCGATCCGGCAGCATCGACCCTGACCGCCGATCCGGTCATCGTCCTTGCCGACGATATCGCCGCCAGCAATCTCACCGCCACCCTGCTCGATACCGCCGGTCTGCCGATCAGTGGCGAAAGTGTTAACCTGGCAACCACCCTCGGCAACCTGGTCCAGCCCGGAAATACCGATCTCAATGGCCAAGCCTTCGGCAGTATCAGCTCGGCAAGCCCCGGCATCGCCACGGTGACCGCCAGCAGCGGCGGCATCCCGTTCAACCAGGGGGTCGATGTCTATTTCACCCAGGGACAGGTCCTCGATGTCCGCAAAACGGCGGACCGAAGTACGGCCTCGATCGGCGATGTCATCACCTACACGGTCGAGGTCAGAAACACGACGACCAACCCGGTCGAACTGGTCAGCCTCTCCGACCATCTGCCGCCGAACTTCTCCTACCGGCCCGGCAGCGCGACCATGGACGGCAACCCGATCCCTGACCCGGGCGGGAACCGGACCCTGAGCTTCCCGATCGGCACAGTCCCGGCTCTGGTTGACAGCAACGCCAACGGCACCGCCGACCCGGGTGAGCCGGGGTATCACCGCTTCAGCTACCAACTGGCGGTCACCGCCGGGGCCAGCCCCGGCAGCTACACCAACAGCGCCTACGCCCGGGATGTCTGCGTCGAATGTGCCGTCTCCAACCGCGCCGAGGCCGAAGTCGAAGTCACCCTCGATCCGCTGTTCGATCTCGGTACGATTATCGGCAAGGTTTTCGAGGACAAGGACCGGGACGGCTGGCAGGATCGGGACGAGCCGGGTGTCGCCGGAGCGATGGTTGCCCTCGACGACGGTACCTACGTGCTGACCGACCCGGACGGTCGCTACCACTTTCCGGCGATCGAGCCGGGCCAGCGCCTGCTCAAGATCAACCTGCTCGGCCTCGGCAACGGCGCGACAACGACCACCGGAGAAACGGCGCTCGCCGATATCACCCCCGGCTTGCTGGCCAAGGTCAACTTCGGAGTTATTTACGAATACCAGAATGAACGGATCGGCAGTCCGGTTGAATACGGCATGCGGATGGAGTCGTCCGGCGGAGCCCGGCCGGTCGACATCTACGGATCGGTTGACAACCAGATGCTACTGCTCAACGGTCAGCCATTACGCTTGCCAAGCAGCGACATCCATCTGCGCCACAACGAGCTGGAAGAGGTGGTGAATATTGTCGGCAACCAACTCAAGGAGCCGATCCTCTTCCTCGCTGCGCCGCGCAGCAAGCAGCCACCGGAGAAATGGCAGCTGACCATTCTCGACAGCAGCGACAGCCCGGTCAAAAAGTTCACCGGCACCGGTCCGATCGAGCCGATCACCTGGGATGGCCGCCTGCAGTCGGGTGAGCTTTTGTCGGCCGGAAGCATTTACCAGTACCAGTTGGCGACCGATTATGCCGATGGCACCCGGGCCCTGAGCCCGCGTCGCCTGTTCGGGGTCGACCGGACCTCGGCTATCGCCATGAACCTGACCGGAGGCGCCTTTATTACCGGTTCAACCGAATTGAGCGATGCCGCCAAGAAAGCGCTTGATGAAGCGATCCGGATCCTGCGGCGGCATCCGCATGAGAAGATCATTATCGAAGGGCACACCGACTCGACCGGCAGCTCTACTCTCAACATGCGATTGTCGAAGCAACGGGCCGAGGCGGCCCTTGCCTATCTGACCGAAACCGGGGCTCTGCCGCCGGATCGGTTTGTCGTCCGCTGGTATGGTGAAACGCAGCCGTTTGCCAGCAACTCAATCGAGGAGGGGCGCGAACTGAACCGCCGGGTCGAGATTAATGGTGAATACCGGAAAGTTGAACGGGCCCAGCTGCTCGATCAGTATCACACCAGGCCGCTGGTCGCCATCAACAATGCCGACCAGACACCGAACGACGATGGCCGCTTCCACCTGAAGGTCGATGATGCCGGCAGCGGCTCGCTCGAGATCACCATGATCGATGCCCAGGGAGCGACCCTGCAGACCAGCCTCGAGGTGCCAAACTGTGAAATCCTGGCACCGCGCGGCACCCGAATCCTGCCGTTCGGGCTGAACGAAGACCATATTCGCACCGCGGAGAACGAACCCGAAGCCGCCCTTGACGGCAGCGGCACCATCATTGAAACGCGATTCATCGGCCGAACCGCACCGGGCAACAAGGTTCTTTACGCCGGCCGGAAACTGGCGCTCGACGAAGACGGCCGTTTCAGCCTGCCCCTCTCGCTGCGCGAAGGCGCCAATACGGTCGAGGTCCTGGTCCGCAACCAGGCCGGTTTTACCCGTCTGGCCGGCCTCGACATCACGGTTGCGACCAGGACCGAAGCGGGCGGCCATATCATCTTCGCCGAGCCGGTTCCCTACCTTGCGGTTCAGATGCCACCGACCGACCGGCCGCTGAACAGCAATGTTTTTGCCATAAGCGGGGAAACATCAATCGGCAACCGGGTCCGGATCAACGACGAGGAGATCACCCTGCAGCCGGACGGACACTTCTCGAAGATCCTTAACCTGGCAACCGGCAAAACCCCGATCCGGATCGAGGTCACCAGTCCGGAAGGAAACTATGGCAGGATCGAAAGGATCGCCGAGGTTTCTGACAGCCGCCTCTTCTTCCTTGCTTTTGCCGACGGCAAGGTCAGCCAGATCAAGGCTTCCGGCAATATAGACAACGCCGGCGTCGACAGTGCCAGTGAGGTCATGACCGAGGGTCGAATCGCCCTTTACCTGAAAGGGACGATATCGGGCCGCTACCTCCTGACCGCGGCCCTCGATACCGGCCGAAGCGAACTCGACGAGATGTTCAGCGAACTCGACGAAACCGAAAATGACCGGTTGCTCACCAACATCGACCCGGATCGCCTTTATCCGGTCTACGGCGATTCGAGCCAGATTGTTTACGATACCGAAAGCCAGGGCAAGCTCTACCTTGCCCTCGAGAGCGACGAGCTCGAACTCCTGCTCGGCAACTACCGGATCGACCTTGCCGGGGGAGAGCTTGCCACCTACCGTCGCACACTGTACGGCGGGCACGCCGTCTACCGTTCCGCCAAAAAGAGTTCCTACGGTGCCGACAACAGTTCGGTAGAACTGTTCGCCGCCGAGATCAAGCAGGTTCATATCCGGGATGAGGTCGATGCCACCGGCGGCTCACTCTATTATCTCAGCCGTAAGGATGTGATCGAAGGGAGCGAGCAGGTGTCGATCAGCGTTCGCGACAAACTGACCGGCCTGCGCCTCGCCAGCCTGCCGCAGGAGGAAGGTATCGACTACGACATCAAGTATCCGGAAGGACGACTGCTGTTCCGTCGACCGATTTCATCGGTGCAGCCGGATGAACGCCTCACCGACAGTTCAATACTTGCCGGCAATCCGGTCATCATCGAGATTGATTACGAAGCCCGGGTTGACTCGTTCGAGAAGAGTGCGGCCGGCGGCCGCGTACGCCAACAGATTGGTGATCATATCGCCGTCGGCGGAACATATGTTCAGGATGAACTTGAAAGCAGCGAATACCGGCTCTGGGGTTTCGACACCGAAGTCCGGCTCGGCGCAGCGACCCGCCTGCTCGCTGAATACGCCGAAAGCGAAGGGGCCGAAGCGACGGTCAACGTCAGTCACAACGGCGGCCTCACCTTCAGTCCGGTCCCCCGGGCGGCCGACGATAAAGGCGGCGCCTGGAAAACATCCCTTGAAATCGATATCGGCGAATGGATCAGCCGTCCGAAACGATACCAGGTCAGCCTCTACCACAAGGAAGTTGAAAAAGGCTTCCATACCGCCGGCCAAAACAGAGAGGAGGGGACGGTCAAGGATGGGCTCCTGCTCCGCTTGCGGCCGACCGATGCCGATACCTTGTCGGCCCGCTATGATATCGAAACACGCGAAGTCGCTCTGGCGACCGAAATCGAAGAGCTCGATTCGGCGACCCTGCAGTGGCAACATCGCCACGGCCGCTGGAGCCTGATCGGCGAATACCAGAAGAACCGCAGCGAAACAGTCGGCGGCGAAGAAATCGACGACCAGTTTGCGACCGTGCGGCTCGAATACGAGAACGGACAGGGGCTCATGGCCTGGATTGAGCAGCAGCAGACCCTCTCCGGCATCGACAATAACCAGACCTCGCTCGGCATCGACCTCCGGCTCAACTCCTGGTCGACGCTGCATGTCAGTGCCACCGATGGTACTTTGGGCCAGGCCGTCGAAGGCGGAGTCAGCCTCAATCTTGGCAACAACCGCGTCTACCTGACCCAGCGCCTGAACGAGACCCGATCGCAACGAAGTCAGACCACGGTTATTGGCGGAGAGCAGACATCTTCGACTTTCGGCAAGCTTTACAGCGAATATCAGTGGGTCCGCACCAAAGAGAGCTACCAGCACCTGTCGATTGTCGGGGCCGAAAAGGGCTGGGATATCCAGCCGGGACTTCATCTTTACCTGGGTGGAGAACTCAGCGATACAGGCAGTGGATTATCGAGCAATAAAAGAACAACCCTGGTTTCCGGTTTCAGTTACACCCGGCGCGAAGCGTTCAGGTTCAGCTCACGAAACGAGATCAGAAACGAAACCGGCGCTATTGATCGCCGCCAGTTCCTGACGATAAACCGGGCCGAGGGGAGTCTGAGCCGGAACCTGACCCTGCTCGGACTCTACCGATTCAGCGAGACCGAAAACCGCTCTTCCGGCTATAACGAAGCCGGTTTCGAAGAGGTCAGCCTCGGTCTCGCCTGGCGGCCGGTCAAAAGCGACCGGTTCAATGCTCTGGCCCGGCTGACCCGACTCGTCGACGAACAACCAGTGACGGTCGGTGGCCCAAGCCTGACGACTACAACCCTGGAAACTGCGGCAATCGAATGGTCGCTGCAACTCAACCGGACACTTGAGTGGGTCGAAAAGGAGGCCATACGCTGGAAAGAGGAGGATGGCGAAAACGGCATTTTTGATAGCCGGGCCTGGCTCTCCATCCATCGGCTGAACGTCCGGTTGCAAAAGCAATTCGATCTCGGCCTCGAATACCGGATGCTGGCGGAAGAATCGACCTCGACCCGCAAGCAGGGGTGGTTGTCGGAGATCGGGTGGCGACCACAGCGTCATTTCCGTCTCGGTGTCGGTTACAACTTTACCGACTTTTCTGACGACGAGCGCGCGCTCAATGATTATTCTGTCGAGGGCTGGTTTATCAGAGCACAGGGAATGTATTGATGAAGGATTTCAATAAACGAAATATCCTGAACCGTCTGTTCGAGGGAATCGTGGCGATTGCCCTGGTGCTGGTCTCCTTTTTCGTTCTGATTATGGTTTTCAATGCGATCTTTCCCGAGGGAAGCGGCCTGACTTTTATTTTCCGGACGCCAACCGAGCGCGCCGGTCTGGACAGGGCTGAACCGGCTGAACTGCTGGTTGCCAGAGGCGACCATGCCGATTCCCTTTCTGGCGACAACGACTGGGCCGCGACTCTCGAATTGGTCAGAAACTCGGTCAAAAGCAAAAAAGCGAACGCCATTGCCTGGAGGAACGCGCAGCAGGGCATGCAGCTGAGTAATCTCGATGCCGTGCAAACCCTTGATCAGTCGTCAGCCGTGATCAAGTTTGACGACAATAATGTCATCGATCTCGGCAGCAATTCGCTGATCGTCATCCGGCGAATGGAGAAAGACCTGCTGTTCAAGGAGAAACGTTCGTTCATGGTCGTTGTCGACGGCCAGCTGCGCGGTCGGCTCGGCGGCGACGATGCAGGCAACGTCTATCTTGAAGTCACCACACCGAATGCCGTGGCCCGGTTACAGTCGAACCCGGAGGACCGGGAGGGCATCGAATTCAAAATTGATGTCAACGAGGATACGGCCTCGGCCGTGACGATTTATTCCGGAAGCGGTGAAGTCGAAGCCCGGGGCGAAACCGTTACTGTCGGTAAAAACCAGGTCACGCGGATTGAGGGTGACCTGGCACCGACCGAACCGGTGACCCTGCCCGACCCGGTCCGCCTCAAGTCACCGGTAGAGGAGGCATCATTTCCTTACCGCTCCCTGCCGCCGCGTGTCAGGCTGACCTGGCAGCGCCAAACGGAGGTATCGGGTTATCATCTCCTGCTGGCCAGGAATGCGGACTTCACGGAGATATTGATCGACCAGTCGTTGCGGCAACCTGAGTTCGTCCACGGCAACTTACGGGCCGGCGAGTATTTCTGGAAGGTCAGTTCGATCAATAATGCCGGCGAGGGAAGCTTTTCCGCAGTTCGACGTTTCTATCTGCATCAGGACCAGACGCCGCCAAAACTGGAGGTTCAGTTCCCGGCGGAGACGGTTTCCCTGAAAACGTCCGAGATCACGGGAGTGACCGAACCGGATGCGACCATTTTCATCTCGGGGACTGAAATAACTCCCGGTTCCGATGGCCGCTTCCGACACCAGCTGGCACTCAACCGGGGGATCAACATTGTCGTGGTCGAAGCGGTCGACCCGGCCGGCAATATAAGCTATCAATCACAACTGGTTCATGGCAAATACTGAGGGCATGACAATCGGCTAAAATCATATTATTCTGGATATGCCTATGTTAGAGAAAATTAGATTCCCGATCCGGTTCAAGATTCTGCTGACCCTGCTGGTCGTCATCACGGTTGTCGTCAGCATGATCACCTTTATCATGGCCAATCTTTTCCATAAGGACAAGACGGCCTACATTCACGACCTGACATCGACAACTTCGCTGAACGCTGCGTCAAAAGTGGAAACCCTTCTTGTCAGCTACCAGGAACGGCTCCAGGTCTTTACCCGACTGATGCTCGACCGCAGTATCCCGTCACGCAGCAGGCAGACCCTTTTGCAGAAAACATTTGTCGATTTTGAAGATTTCATTTCGATTACGCTTTACCAGAATGGCCGCGAACCGGTCACCGTTTTTGACGCCAGCATGCTTGAAAAATGGGGATTGACAGCCGCGGATATTGATCGTTATCGCCGGCAAAACCCTTTGCCGCGAGAGCAAATCCTCTCCGGCCGAATTTTCATCGAAAATTCAACCCAGATTGAACAGCTACCGGTTTTCACCATGGCGATTGCAAATCCCGACCAGGACGACCGTGAACGGACGATTGTTTCGGCGCGAATCCTGCTCGACCGGCTCTCGCAGCTCAGCCGCCAGTCGCAGGTTTTTGATACCTTCATCATGACCGCCGACGGCACCCTCCTCGCCCACCCTGATCCGGCCCGGGTTGCGATGAAACAACGCTATGACCTGCCATTCGATGTGAACACGATCTTCAGTGGCGATCAGATGGGCTCGGTTCGCGAATTCCGTTATCTGAACGACGATTACATCGGTGGCTTCGCTCCGATCCGGGTCGGCAACCTGATTGCTATTTCACAGGTTCCGAAATCGGCAGCCTACCTGACCGCCCGTGAGCTGGTCACCAACATGCTGATTCTCTCGCTCGCCCTGCTGATTTTTTCAGCATTGCTCAGCATTGTCTGGTCACGCCTGATTACCCGGCCGCTTGAAAAACTCTCGCATGCGACCCGGGAACTCGGCAAGGGGCAATTTAATGTCAGTATCGAAAAATCTTCACGCGATGAGATCGGCGATCTGGCTCAGTCGTTCAACACCATGGCTACCGAACTCGATGACCGCGAAAAATCTCTCAAGAAAACCCAGGCCGCACTGATCCAGTCGGAGAAAATGTCAGCATTCGGACAACTCGGGGCCGGAATTGCCCACGAAGTCAAGAATCCACTGGCCGGCATTCTCGGCCTGGCCCAACTTTCGCTCCGTAAAATCGATGAGGAATCACCGATTCATCAAAACATTTCACTGATTGAAAAAGAGACCAAGCGCTGTCAGATGATCATGGAAAATCTCCTTAAGTTTGCCCGGAAGGAGGAGGTCGCTTTTGATGTGGTCGACATCAACAAGGTTATTGCCGACGCGACCGCTATCGTTGAGCATCAACTCAGCATCAATCAGGTTAAACTCGTCAAGAAGATTAATGAGAACCTGCCGCGGATTGAGGGGAATGCCAACCAGCTGCAACAGGTATTTATGAACCTGATGATAAATGCCCAGCAGGCAATGAAGGGGAGTCCCGGTTCCGTAACCGTACTCTCCATGGAAGGTGGTAACGGCAACATCAAGGTTGAGGTCGTCGATGACGGCCCCGGTATTCCTCCCGACATACTGGAGAAAATATTTGACCCCTTCTTCTCGACAAAACCATCCGGCGAGGGGACAGGTCTCGGGCTTTCGGTCAGCTATGGCATCATCAAGGAGCATAATGGGACGATCACTGTCAACAGCAAGCCCGGGGAAGGTGCGACCTTCACTATCGTGATCCCCCCCATCGGGGCGGCGAAAAGTTGACTTTAACGGTAATCTCGACCATACTTCGATAGTTTTTCAGATTTACGTCACCAAGGAACGAGCCGATGCAGATTCTGGTCGCCGATAACAATGATCATACCCGGAATACCATTTGCCAGTTGTTGGAAAATGAGGGCTATTCGACCATCGCAGCGGAAACGGCCAGCGATGCCTTGTCTCTTTTCCGGAAATATGCCACGCCGATTATTATCGTCGACCTCGTTCTGATCGGCATGGACGGACTTGAACTCCTCGAGAAATTCAAGTTTGACAATTTAGATTGCGAGGTCATTGCCCTGACCAGTTACCCCTCTCTCGAATCGGTGATCGGCGCAATGAATCATGGCGCTCTCGATTACCTGGTGAAAACCGGAGAGGATCTAGGGTCATTGGTTGAAACGGTCAACAGAGCGGCAGAAAAAATAAGAGAGAAGATCGAACTTCAGTCGAAAATTTCCGAACTGAAGAGCAAGATTGATTATCTTGAGAACGTTAATCATAACCTGACAACCAGCACCAGGGATCAGCAGACCGGATTCCACAACCCTTCTTATTTCGACGAAGCGTTCAAATCCGAGATACACCGTTCGAGCAGAAACAATCGGCAGTTCTCGATCGTTGTCGTCCTATTGAACCCGAGCATCCAGATCAGCGGCGATCAGTTTCAGGTTCGAGCCATCGACACGGCCCTGCCCAACTGGAGTAAAACAATTCAGGATCGCCTGCGCAAATCGGATATTGTCGCCCGATACGATGATAATGTATTGAGTATCATCCTGCCGGAAACCGGAAAGGCGGGGGCCTTGCTGGTTGCCGAGAGCCTGATCCAGCTCTGTGATGAAGTCACTCAGGTGGTGCTGGGTGAGGAGATCGAAATAGCCGATCTGCTGCAGGTCGGGATCGCATCCTTCCCGGATGATGGTGACAACAAGGATAAGCTGTTCGATCTGGCGACCAAACGGTCAACAGACACCGGATCCGTTTCCGGATCCGGAAACGGAACGCTTCACTAGAGATCAACGCGAGCATAACGATTGAAGTGGTAATAAGGGAGGCGATATGACAACAGAAGAGACAACCTGCAGAATTCTCGTTGTCGACGATGAACAGTCCCTGCGCATCATCCTATCGCAGGTGCTGACAGATGACGGGTATGACGTCACGGTGGCCGCCAGCGGTGAAGAAGCACTTGAGCTGTTTCAGCAAAACCCGTTTCCGATCGTGTTCACCGATATCGTCATGGGCGATCTCAATGGTCTCGAACTCCTGCAAAAAATCAAGGAGATCCAGCCGCAAACTCAGGTCATCGTCATCACCAGTCATGCATCTCTCGACACGGCAATCACTGCCTTGCGGGCCGGAGCCTATGACTACCTGGTCAAGCCGTTCTCCGAGCTTGATATGATTTCCAACGTCGCCGGGAGAGCGATTGAAAAGTCCGGACTGGTTGAAGAAAACCGGCGGCTGGTTGGCGAACTTCAAAATAAAAACGAACAGCTTGTTTCCGCCAACAAGGCGCTCAAGGAACTGGCTGTGCGCGACGGACTGACCGGTCTCTACAACCATCGCTATTTCCAGGAAGCATTGACGGTCGAGGTTCTACGCTGCAAGCGGCACGAACGAATATTCTCCGTAATTTTTATCGACGTTGACAATTTCAAGCAATACAATGATACCAACGGTCATCCCGAGGGCGACAATGCGCTCAAGAGTATCAGCGATCTGATCAGCAGCCGTCTCCGCGCTTCCGATATTCTCGCACGCTACGGCGGTGAAGAGTTTATTCTTCTGCTGCCGGAAGCGAACAAGGATTTTGCCGCGGAGGTCGGAGAAGAAATCCGCAAGCTGATTGAGCAACACCCCTTCAGTGGAGAAGAGAGTCAGCCGAAAGGCAAATTGACAATCTCCCTCGGGGTTGCGACTTTCAAAGAAGATGGTGAAAACGGTTCTTCGTTGCTCGAAAAAGCCGATGAACGCCTTTACCGGGCGAAAGCCGATGGCCGAAACCTGCTCTGTATTGATTAATTCAAAATAACGATAAAATATCAGCAGCCGCCGGCCATATTCCGGTGGCTGTTTTTATCTTATCGGCCTGTTGCTACTGAGTAAATAATCGGTGTACAATTAAAAGTCAACCTGAGAGGTCATGATTTGACGAAGCACACCCTTAAATATGGTACCGAGACGCTTACATTCGCGATCGACCAGGCTGTTGCTCTCTCCGTACCGCAAGCTCTTCTCACTGATCCGGAAAAGTTGGTGCATATGGCGCTTGACAATCCGATCGGCACGTCCCGGCTGGAGGAGATAGTCAAGGCAGGTGAACAGGTCGTTATCGTCACCTCTGATATCACCCGCTACACCGCCAGCGAAATTTACCTGCCGGTTCTTGTTGAACGGCTCAACGCCGCCGGTATTCCGGATGCTGACATCGAAATCATCATTGCACTCGGGATTCACCGCAAGCAGACCGAAGATGAGCATCGTAAAATACTTGGCCCGCTGTTCGGACGCATCCGGGTTTCTGATCACGAATGCGATGACCCGTCGAGTTTGGCCGACATCGGTACAACCTCAAGCGGGCTGCCGGTAGAGATCAACCGGACGGTTGCCGCCGCTGATCGTATCATTGTCACCGGCACTGTTGGGCTTCACTATTTTGCCGGTTTCGGCGGCGGCCGCAAAAGCCTGGTCCCCGGGGTCGCCAGCCGGACTACCTGCATGGCAACCCATTTTGCGATATTTAACCCGCCGGAAATCGGCGGCAAGCATCCGGCGGCCAGGCCGGCCAATCTCGAAGGAAACCCGATTCACGAAGCGATTCTCGAAGCGGCCAGCATCCTGAAACCGGATTTTCTTTTCAACACAGTTCTCTCTCCCGATAAAAAAGTTATCGGTGCCTACGCAGGTGATCTCAATAAAGCGCATCTGGAAGCCTGTGATGCGGCCCGCGAACTCTATACCATAGAACTGGCAAGCGGCGCCGATCTGGCGATAGTCTCCTGCGGTGGGCATCCCAAGGATATCAATTTCATCCAGAGCCATAAGGCTCTCGATTACGGGGTCCGTGCTCTCAACCCGGGCGGCACCATAATCCTGTTGGCCGAATGCCCGGACGGTTTTGGCAACCCGACCTTCTTCGACTGGTTCCTCTATCAGGATCTTGCTGATTTCGAGGCGGCGTTGCGCCGGGATTACGAAATAAACGGCCAGACAGCACATGCGACGCTGGAGAAAGCCCGACGCTTTCGGGTGATTCTCGTCAGCAGCTTGAGTCGGGAGGAGACCGGGCAGATGGGCATGGAGAAAGCCGGAACCCTTGACGAAGCGCTGACGATGGCGTATGAAAAGGTTCCGCCTGAGGCCGAAGTGGTCGTCATTCCGGATGGCGGTACGGTGTTGCCGGTCATTAAAAGATAGAAAACAGAATACAGTAGACAGCAGTCAGAAGGGCCTTGCGTGAACCGGGTTTTGCTCCTTCTGCATTCTGGGTTCTGTCTACTCTTTTTATGCACAGGAATTCTACAGGCTGAAATCATGGTTAATGCAAATGTCATAAAAGAACTCGAAAAGATTGTCGGCACGGATCACGTTTCTACCGACAGGGCCGACCTGATCTGCTATTCCTACGATGCGACCCAGAAGCAGTACCTTCCTGAGGTCGTGGTCCATGCCGGCTCAGCCGAAGAGATCGCCCGGATTATGCGTCTGGCCAATGAACAATCGATTCCGGTTTTCCCGCGTGGAGCCGGTAGCGGTTTCACCGGTGGCTCGCTACCGACCGCCGCCGGCATTGTCCTGGTAACAACCCGGCTCGACCGGATTATCGAGATTGATGAAGAGAACCTGGTCGCCACGGTCGAACCGGGAGTTGTCACCGGACAGTTCCAGAAGGAGGTCGAGAAGCGCGGCCTTTTCTATCCGCCCGATCCGGCCTCCCTCAAATTTTCGACCCTCGGCGGCAACGTCGCCGAATGCGCCGGCGGCCCGCGTTGCGTCAAGTATGGAGTGACCAAGGACTTTATTCTCGGTCTCGAAGTCGTGACCCCGACCGGGGAGATCATTACCACCGGCGGCCCGACCATGAAAGGGGTCGTCGGATATGATCTGACCAAGCTGCTCTGCGGCTCGGAGGGGACTCTCGGTATTATCACCCGTATCATCATCAAGCTCCTGCCGCTGCCGGAAGCGAAAAAAACCATGCTGGTACTGTTCGATTCGATCGACGGCGCCGCCCGGGCGGTCTCCGACATAATTCGCGGTAAAATCATCCCGACGACTCTTGAATTCATGGATGCCGCAACGATTGATTGCGTGCGTCAGGCAACCGATCTCGAAGTTCCGGAACAGGCGAAAGCGGTTTTGATTATCGAGGTTGATGGTGAAATAGACGTTATCGAACGCCAGGTAAAACGGATTGGTGAGATTGTTCAGCCGCTCGGCGTCGTTGAGACCCGCATCGCCGAGACCGCCGCCGAGAGCGAAGCGCTCTGGCAGATCCGCCGCTCGGTGTCGGCATCGCTGCGCAAGGTCAATCCCGATAAATACAATGAGGATATCTGCGTGCCGCGCAGCAAGGTTCCGGAAATGATCCGCAAGGTCGAAGCAATCGCCTCGGAGTTCAACATCCCGATCGTCAACTTCGGGCATGCCGGCGATGGCAACATTCACGTCAACATCATGATCGATCGCCAGCAGCCGGGCGAAGAGGAAAAGGCCGAACAGGCGATCGGGGCGGTGTTCAAGGCCGCTCTTGAACTTGGCGGCACTATGAGCGGCGAACACGGTGTCGGCATCATGAAGGCTCCCTACATCCCGCTGGAGCTTTCCGGTTCGGTCGCCGACTACATGAAGACCATCAAAAAGGCCCTCGACCCGAACAATATCCTCAATCCGGGAAAGATTTTCCTCGATTGAGTTTCAGGGACTTCGAATCAACAGCCACGAAGCCACCAGGGCACGAAGAAAACAAAAAACCGATTTTCTTGGTTAAGTCCTAACCTGGAATTTCTTGTCTTTTCTTAGTGACTTCGTGCCTTAGTGGCAAAAAGACTTCAGGGATTTAAACCTGTAAGATTGATAATTATGGCAAAAGCCAAACTGAAAAAACTTGAAGAGTACAGTGACGAGATCCGGCAGTGCGTCAAGTGCGGTGCCTGCCGCGCCCACTGCCCGGTATTTGGTGCCGAGAAGCATGAAGGCATGGTTGCGCGGGGCAAGATCGCCCTCTCGCAGTCACTGCTCGATGGCGATGTCGAAATGAAGGACAAGTTGCTGCTCGACATGTCGCAATGTCTGCTTTGCGGCAGCTGTTGCGACCAGTGCCCGAACAAGGTTCCGACCGAGGAGATTGTCGCCGCGGCCCGCCGCGAGATCGCTTCGCAAAAAGGGCTCTCAACCTTCGGCAAGGGGCTCTCAACGGTTCTGAAAAACCAGGGATTGATGAAAACCCTGGCCAAATCGGCCAGCACTTTCGGCAACCTGTTATTTAAAAAACTTCCGGAAAGCAGTGGCCTGCGATTGCGCCTTCCGTTGCCGTTTGTCGATCGCGATCGAACCCTGCCGCCGATTGCGGCCAAAACATTCCGCGAGCAGCACCCGGAATTCATCGAAGGGGAGCCGGGTAAACCAACCATCGCTTTCTTTACCGGTTGCGGTATCAACTATCTTTACCCGGAGATCGGCGAAGCGATGCTTAAGGCATTGCGTTTCATCGGCGTCAGTATTGTTATTCCGAAGGATCAGGGGTGTTGCGGCTTGCCGGCCGTTTCAGCCGGCGCCGGTGACACGGTCGAACAGTTGGCCGACCAGAACCTCGCCGCCCTTACTCGCCATTCGACCGACGTGATCGTAACCGCCTGCGCTTCCTGCAACGCCGGCCTCGGTAAAATTTATGCCGAGCTGGGTGCCGATTTTGAAAATATGGCCGATAAGGTCGAAGATATCTTTGTCTTTCTCGTCAAGCACGGCCTGGCCGAAAAGCTGGAAAAACTACCCAAAGACGACAATCCTGTCCGGGTTACCTACCACGACCCCTGCCATTTGCGCACCCGCGGAATTACCAGAGAACCGCGGGAGATTCTCAAGGCGCTACCGCAGGTATCTTATGTCGAGATGACCGATGCCGGCACCTGTTGTGGCCTCGGCGGTACCTATTCGGTCTACCATTATGAAACAAGCCAGAAGATCGGCGCCAAAAAAGCTGACAATATTAAACAGAGTGATGCCGAGCTGGTCGCGACCGATTGTCCCGGTTGTATCATGCAACTTCAGGACTCGATTAATCATGCCGGTCAAGGGCAAAGAGCGGTTCATATCCTCACCCTGCTCAGCGCCGCTCTCACCAAAACGATGAAATGAATAGGATCTTGAATTATAATGATCCCTTAATATAATGAAATGTCCGAGAAATCACATCCCAAGGAGGAAGTTAATGAAATCAATTCTGCTATCCGTAGTTCTCGTGCTTGTCGCCGCTTCTATGGCCATGGCTGTTCCGGCCAGTAAATCGCTGGATTTCGACAAGAGCAGCATGGGCAATGTCACCTTTTCCGGCGAGGTTCATGCTGGTGCCGGGATGAAGTGCAAGGAGTGTCACAACAAGAACACTTTCCCGAAGATGAAACAGGGTACGGTCACCATCACCATGGACGAGATTTATGCCGGCAAACTTTGCGGCATCTGCCACAACGGCCAGCGGGCATTTAGTGCCAAGGGCAACTGCAACCGCTGTCACAAGCGATAGGCATAAGCGATCTGTAAGTAAGGGGCAGACTGTTTTACGTCATATCATAAAACAGTCTGCCCCCTTTATTGCTAGTGCCGGAAAATTGACACATTTTGTTTCAACTGACACATTCCCATCAGTTATTTCACCATCAAGACGCCCAGTAACACAACGCAACTCCCGACCAGCATTCAGTAAGTATCTGAATTTATATGACTTTCAATATTTGCAACATTTCGTTTCAAATTCGGCACAATAATTGTATTAATTATATAATTAAATTAAAGTAAAAGATGGAGACGAAAATGCCGACAAAACTTACAAACAACCACTGGCTCTTTAACCAGCTGAACCAGCCAGCCTTTCTGATCAATATTGACAAAAAAATTGAAGGGGCGAACCGGGCCGCCTGCGACCTTCTCGGCATCACCGAGAAGGATGCCATCGGAAAATCCTGTCGCGAGGTCACCGGTTTTGCCCAATGCAGCGGGTCCTGCGCCTTTACCGAGGTAGTGGAAAGCGGCAAAGGGAAAAAATCTTTCGACCTCGAATGCCTTCAGGGCTGTGGCGATATGGCTCTCTGCATCGAATTGAGCCCACTGCATGATGACGCCGGGAATGTGATCGGTGTTCTCGAGCTTTGCCATGACGCAACCATAGTCCGCAAGCTGACCGAGGAACTGGAACAGAAACAGGCCCGCCTGAAGACTGAAATCGAGCGTTCCCGAACCCTGGTCAACTCGATTGCCGACGGTGTCTATACGGTCGACCTTGATATGCGGATTACCAGCTTCTCCCGCAGCACCGAGCGAATGACCGGCTTCCGGGAGGAGGAAGTTCTCGGCAAGAAATGCCGCGACGTATTCCGGACCAGTGTCTGCGAGACCGATTGCCCTCTCAAATGGACGCTACAAAATGAAAAACCGATTGAAAACTGCTCGGCAACCCTCGCCGGCAAGGATGGCAGTCGGCTGCCGGCCTTTCTCTCTTCCGACCTGCTGCGCGACAGCAACGGTGAGATCTGCGGCTGTATCGGCATCATCCGTGATCGGAGCGAGGTTGAAGATCTCAAGGCAAAGATGCACAAGGATTACAGCTTTTCCGATTTTGTCGGCAAGAGCAAGGTCATGAGTGCGATCTTCGACCGGGTCCGTACCGTTGCCGCCACCGATACCACCGTCCTGATTGAAGGCGAAAGCGGTACCGGCAAGGAACTGCTCGCGCGCGCCATCCATTACCAGTCATCCCGCAAGGACGGCCCGTTCGTCAAGGTCAACTGCGCCTCACTCGCTGAAACCCTGCTCGAAAGCGAGCTCTTCGGTCATGACAAGGGAGCTTTTACCGGGGCGATTAAAGACAAACCGGGCCGCTTCGAACTGGCCGACGGCGGCACTATTTTTCTCGATGAAATCGGCGATACCTCGCTTGCTCTGCAGGCAAAGCTTCTCCGGGTTTTGCAAGAGAAGGAGTTTGAACGTGTTGGCGGCATCAAGACCCGCAAAACCGATGTCCGGATTATCGCTGCGACCAACAAGGAACTTAAGGAAATGATTGTCCAGGGGGATTTCCGGGAAGATCTGTACTACCGGCTTTGCGTTGTTCCGATCAATCTGCCTCCCCTCCGCAAGCGCCGCGAGGACATCCCGTTGCTGATTGAATCTTTCATTCAGAAGTTTAATGCCCGCGGCCAACGAATCAATGAAGTCTCAAGCCGGGCCATGGCCCAACTGATCAGCTACGACTGGCCGGGAAATGTCCGTGAACTTGAAAATGCAATCGAGCATGCGTATGTAACCAGCACGACCGAGCGGATTGAACGACGCTTTTTGCCGAAGCAGGTCGCACAGGCCGATATTCTTCGCTTACCGGAAACGGAAAATACCGTTCACGGCATCACCGAGAAGGAGCAGATTCGCTATTCACTGGAAAAACACCGATGGAAGAAACATGCGGCCGCGCATGACCTTGGCCTGAGCCGCACCACTTTATGGCGCAAAATGAAACAGTACGACCTCGCCTGATTGGCTTTCAGAATTCTTCGATAAGCTGCTCGAGCTCAAACTTGACCTTGCTTGCGGCAACGACAGCTCTGGGATCTTCAAGCAGGTCCATCATATGAACCGGATCCTTTGCCATAATGGTCACCTGGCCGCAGAAATCCTCGTAAATGACAATATTGCACGGGAGGAGGAGTCCGATATTCGGATCGGCCGTAAAAGCCTCTTCTGCAAAATCGGGCCGGCAGGCACCGATAATCAGGTAACGCTTAAAGGGCAGATCATCCTTGCCACTGAAGATATCGGCGACATTGATACGGCTGTGGATCTCGAAGCCATAGCTATGCAGCAATTTTTCAACCCGGGCCAGGACCTCTTGAAAACTGCTTTCGGATTTCTTGCCAAAACCATAGCGACATTCGACGTCCATCCTACCCTCCAATATCCTTCATCGTCCGGCAGCGCAATGGCTTCTCGCCCGCTTCGAGATGATGTCCGGCCGGCTTGGCATTGGCGGCTTCGAGCAGAAGCTCTTCAATACGGGCGGCACTGAATGCGTCACTGCGCAGGCCGGCGAGGAGATCAATTTCGTCATCCGACATCAAACAGGGGCGCAAACGACCATCAGCCGTTAACCGCAAGCGGTTGCATGATCCGCAAAAATGACGGGAAACAGCGGTTATAATACCGATCTGTCCCTGGCCGTCCGGATAGCGGTACATCCGGGCCGGACCATCCAACGCTCCATTACTATTCTCAACCGACAACAACTCGCCGACTTTTTCAAGCTGATCGAGAATTTCATCCTCTGAAATCCGCTGGTCGGCATTGAACCCGAGATCATCACGGACCGGCATGAACTCGATAAAGCGGACATCGCAGCGTCGGTTGAGAGTCAGGCGGGCAAAATCGGCAATTTCATCCTCATTGAAGCCGCGAATCGGTACCATATTGACTTTGATCGGTGTCAAGCCAACATCTTTGGCCGCTTCAAGTCCGGCGAGAACCTGAATCAGGCCGTCACGTCGCGTGATTCGCTTAAAACGCTCTTCATGCAGGGTGTCGAGACTGACATTGACTCGCGACAGGCCGGCCGCCTTAAGGGCCCCGGCGTGTTCGGCCAGAAGCAGACCGTTGGTCGTCAGAACGACCTCCGGCGAGCCGGGCAAATCGGCCAGGGTACGGATAAAATTGACCAGGCCGCGCCGAACCAGAGGCTCACCACCGGTCACCCTGATTTTACGTACACCGAGACGGACCGCAGCGGCGGCAACCCGCCCCATCTCCTCATAGCTCATCACCCGGTTGTGGCCGATCGAGTCAACCCCTTCATCGGGCATACAGTAGAGACAGCGCAGGTTACACCGGTCAGTGACCGAAAGACGCAGATATTCGATTGTCCGACCAAAACGATCTTGCAAAGAGGTCTCCGGTCCGTTGGGATGAAACCCCATGGTACCACCAACGGCGGCGCCGAAACAATTGAAGTTTTACGACTGGGCGCCTTCAGTTCCCGGTTTGTTTGGCAGGAATTGCTCAAAGTGCTTTTTATCATTGCAGCAGCGGTATGCTTCATCCGGAGTGATTGTCTTCGCCTTGAGATGATCGAGAAGATGCTGGTCCATCAACTGCATCCCATCCCCCTTGCCGGTCTGCATGATCGAAGGGATCTGGAAGGTCTTGCCTTCACGGATCAGGTTGCTGATCGCCGAGTTGCCGATCAGGATTTCAAGAGCAGCACATCGTCCCTTGCCGTCGGCTGTTTTCAGCAACTGTTGGCAGATAACACCGCGCAAAGATTCACCAAGCATCGTTCGAACCTGTTCCTGGGCATCCTTCGGAAACGCATCGATAATCCGGTCTATTGTTTTAGCTGCCGAGTTGGTGTGCAGGGTTCCGAACACAAGATGTCCGGTTTCAGCGGCGGTCATAGCCAGTGAGATGGTTTCGAGGTCGCGCATCTCGCCAACCAGAATAACATCGGGGTCTTCACGCAGTGCCGCGCGAAGGGCATTCTGGAACGAATCCGAATGGGCGCCAATTTCACGCTGGTTGACCAGCGACTTTTTGTTGGGATGAACGAATTCGAGTGGATCCTCAATCGTCAGGATATGTTCCTTGCGGGTTGAGTTGATGAGATCGATCATCGAAGCAAGAGTTGTCGACTTGCCGCTTCCGGTCGGACCGGTGACCAGAACCAGCCCTTTTTTCAATTGAGTCAGTTTTCGCACCCCGAACGGCAGGCCGAGTTGATCAGCCGTCAGGATTTCGGTCGGGATAATACGGAAGACGGCAGCGATGCCACGATGCGTCATCAGGATATTTCCACGGAAGCGGGCCACCCCTTTCAGCTCATAGGCAAAGTCGAGGTCACTGGTTTCCTCAAAGGCCTTCTTCTGATGATCGTACAGAATCTCGTACAAAAGGCTTTTCGCCTGATCATGACTCAACGGGGGGTAGTTGAGCGGAACCATCTCACCATGCAGACGGAACATCGGCGGCGCACCACTTGAGATATGCAGGTCACTCGCACCCTGCTGCTGCAGCATCTTGAAGAGGGAATTAATTTTAGCCATTTCTTTCTCCTGAACAAAATATCTGATCGAGTACTTATAGCAATAACCGCGCCGCTTCTATCAGAACGCATTCTGGCAGACCCAATCTCTTATTGCAAGGGCACTTGTCGACAATGCGCCCCTTGCCATAAGACGCTTTGCATGGTACTTTCCCGTTCCTCTGACACAGTGTTGCGACACAGTGCTGACACACAATGAATAATCTGGAGCCAAGAATGAGCAAGGCACTCGGCCTTTTATCGGGCGGACTTGACAGCAGTCTGGCCGCTCTGACCCTCAAGCGTCAGGGCGTTGATGTAACCGGCATCTCATTTGCAACCCCTTTTTTTGGAAGTGGACGAGCAAAAAAGGCGGCGGAGCAGATGGAGGTTCCGTTGATCGTCCACGACATCAGCGACATTCACCTCGAAATGATCAAGAATCCGCGATATGGCTACGGCAAGAACTTGAATCCGTGTATCGACTGCCACGCCATGATGTTTCGCCTGGCTGGCGAGTTCATGAATCGCGAAGGGTTCGATTTTCTCTTTTCCGGCGAAGTCCTCGGCCAAAGACCGATGAGCCAGAATCCGATTGCCCTGAAAACGGTGGCCAAGTATTCCGGATTCCCCGATCGGATCCTCCGGCCGTTAAGCGCCAAGTGCCTGGCGGCAACACCGATGGAAGAACAGGGCCTGGTCGATCGCGAACGCCTTCTCGACATCCAGGGCCGCTCGCGCAAGCCCCAGGAAGCCCTCGCTAAAGAGTGGGGCCTGGTCGACTACCCTTCCTCCGGCGGCGGCTGCCTGCTCACAGAAAAATCATTCTCCAACCGTTTGCGCGATCTTCTTGAACACAATCCTGAAGCGACTCCGGTCGATGCTGAACTGCTCAAGGCCGGTCGACAATTCCGGCTCTCGGACAAGGCCAAGCTGATTCTCGGCCGCAAACAGGCCGACAACGAAACCATCAAAGAACTGCAGCGACCCGGTGACATCAGCCTGCGGGCCAACAATTTTTCCGGCCCACTCGGCCTGGTCACCGGAGATGCCGGTGAAGCGGAACTGAAATCGGCCGCAGCCCTGGTTGCCGGCTACGGCAAAGGCCGTGCTGAAAATACGGTTGAAATATTGTTGCACACCGGAGAGGAAACCCGGCAGATCACCGTCGCACCGGCCAGCCAGGAGGATGCACGTAAGCTCCTGATCGAATAAAAGGCACAAACCTGTTACCACCAAGGCACGAAGAACAACAAAATCTTTGGTGCACAGATTCCTGGCTCTTGCTTTTATTGGTGTCTCAGTGCCTGCGTCGCCAGGATTTCTCCCTGCAAACTAAAAAGCCCTCCGGAATTTCCGGAGGGCTTTTTAGTTACCTGTTATCTATTGAACCTTTAACCGGTTCAAAACCTTACATCATGCCGGGCATGCCGCCGCCCATGCCGCCTGGCATGGCTGGCATAGCCGGTTCTTCCGACGGAAGCTCCGAAATGCAGGCTTCGGTGGTCAACATCAGACCGGCAACCGAAGAAGCGTTCTGCAGAGCCGAACGGGTAACCTTGGTCGGATCGATGATACCGGCCTTGATCAGGTCTTCGTAGGTATCGGTCGCGGCATTGAAACCGTTGGCACCCTTCTCGTTGAGAACGGCGTTGATAACGATAGAACCTTCGACACCGGCATTGGCCGCGATCTGGCGCAGCGGCTCTTCGAGGGCACGCTTGACGATGTTGACGCCAAACTGCTGCTCGGTGCTGAGCTCAATCTTCTCAAGATCGGCAATGGCACGGAGCAAGGCCACACCACCACCCGGGACGATACCTTCTTCAACGGCAGCACGGGTTGCGTGCAGGGCATCTTCAACGCGCGCTTTCTTTTCCTTCATCTCGGTCTCGGTGGCTGCACCGACCTTGACCACGGCAACGCCGCCGACCAGCTTGGCGAGGCGCTCCTGGAGCTTCTCGCGATCATAGTCGCTGCTGGTCTCTTCGATCTGGGCACGGATCTGCTTGACCCGCCCCTGGATGTCGGCATCGGAACCGGCACCATCGATGATCGTGGTGTTGTCCTTATCGATAACGATCCGCTTGGCCGAACCGAGCATGTCGAGGGTAGCGGTTTCGAGGTTGAAACCAACTTCTTCGGAAATCACCTTGCCGCCGGTCAGAATGGCGATATCTTCGAGCATCGCCTTGCGACGATCGCCGAAACCCGGTGCCTTGACAGCAGCAATGTTGAGCGTACCACGCAGCTTGTTGACAACCAGAGTTGCCAGCGCTTCACCATCAACGTCTTCAGCCAGAATCACCAGCGGACGACCCTGTTTGGCAACCGGCTCAAGAACAGCGATCAGATCTTTCATGTTGCTGATCTTCTTGTCGTGGATCAGGATCAGGGCGTCTTCCATGACGGTTTCCATCCGCTCGGCGTCGGTGACGAAGTACGGAGAGAGGTAGCCTCGATCGAACTGCATCCCTTCAACCGTTTCGAGGGACGTTTCCATCGCCTTGGCTTCCTCGACGGTGATAACCCCTTCCTTACCAACCTTCTCCATCGCTTCAGCGAGGATATTGCCGATGGTCTCGTCACTATTGGCCGAAATAGTTCCGACCTGGGCGATCTCGGTGTGATCCTTGATCGGTTTGGAAAGTTTCTGCAACGCTTCGACAGCCGTTTCAACCGCCTTGTCGATACCGCGCTTGATTTCCATCGGGTTATGACCGGCGGTCACCAGCTTGGTTCCTTCACGATAAATAGCCTGGGCAAGAACGGTAGCAGTCGTGGTTCCGTCACCGGCAACATCAGAAGTTTTGGAAGCAACTTCCTTGACCAGCTGGGCACCCATATTTTCAAATCTGTCTTCGAGCTCGATCTCCTTGGCAACGGTGACGCCGTCCTTGGTGATCAGCGGAGCACCATACGACTTCTCGATCACAACGTTACGGCCTTTCGGGCCGAGGGTGACTTTAACAGCATTGGCCAGCTTGTCGACACCTGCCTGGATCTGGGCCCGGGCATCCTGTCCGAATTTAATATCTTTTGCCATTGTTCAAAATCTCCTTATTTATAAAATCTTATTCGACAATCTTTTATTCGACAACGCCGAGGATATCGTCCTCACGCATCATCAGTAATTCCTTGCCATCAACCTTGATTTCAGTACCGGCATACTTGCCGAACAGAACCTTGTCGCCAACCTTGACGTCCAGGGCCAGGACTTTGCCGTCCTCAGTCACCTTGCCCTTGCCAACAGCAACAACCTTGCCTTCCTGCGGCTTCTCCTTGGCGCTGTCCGGGATGATAATCCCGCCGGCGGTCATGGTTTCTTCCTCGATTCTTTCTACGATGACACGATCTTGAAGTGGTCTGATATTCATTTTTAACTTCTCCTTTCTGACCTTTTGCTATGATTTCAAGTTATTTGCGGATAATTCACAAAATCAAAAAGACGTCGTTGGCCGCTCGCGATCAAGACATCTTTACCTGTTGTTAGCACTCGAGCTAAATGAGTGCTAACAATGACTGTAATATAGTCAGATTCTGCAGATTGTCAAGGGGAAACTTGGAAAAAATAATACTCAGCGGAGTTATAGTGCCGGAAAGATTTTGGCAAACAGTCGGGAGGTGAGCCTTGTGGCCATTTCGGCGCCGAGACGATACTGTTCTTTTTCGATATTCGACAAATCGTGATCAAAGAAGACATCACCCGGAACAAGGATTTCGGTCTTCGGAGCGACCACGCCAGGCTGATAGTAATAGATCCTGGCCGCCGCCGTAAGCCCGGTTGAACAGCAACCACTATCCTCTTGGTAATCGAACAGTTCACCTGTTACAAAATATTGCTGTGCCAGCCACTCCCGATCGACCGTGTCGATACCCTGCTTGAGAATACGGACCTTGAGTCCGTATGCATCGCCGGTTTCCATCAAATCATCAATAAATGCATCAAAAAAATTTACCGATACATTCTCCGGAATCATGACGTTAAGGAAAGGGACTACGTACAGGGTTTGCGGTGTGGCTGTTATTGCAGCTTGTTCCGACCGCACCGGGACGGCCGACAGAGACAGAGCCAGAATCAAAATCGGGATTGAAACAGTTTTGACGAATTGACTAAGAAGCATGACTAACACAAATCCATTACAAGTTTTTCTCCTGACAAACTATAGCATTATTACATGGATGAATAAACCATGAGGTTGCACCATCTTCCCGCAACACACTTTCCCCTCTTCTCACCTTTATTGATTGTCCCAGGAGAAGAAAGTAAAAGAAAAACGCTTGAGCTGACAAGCCCTGAATCATGCGGATTCCATAACTCAGTGGTTCTACATAGCCCCCCCGGCAGAGCAGGCGGAACTATCAAAAAGAATTTCATCAGGGGACACCCCCCTGAACTTCGGGAAGTGTCCCCATCAGCTTTTCGACTCCGATCGCCTGTCCCGAGTTATCTTGTAAAGAGCTCGCCGAAGTAGCCGAAGGGGGAATCCATTGATGATTTTGACTTACCCCCGGAGCTCTTGAGGTCGCTCTTTGGTGCCGCGTTCACTGAAACGCACCCCGACCGCAACCGCCACAGCGACGAACCGCGTTTGCCTCAAGGCAAACTCCCCGGCAACACACTTGAACAGAAACAATCCCGATCGCACGAAAAAGCCCCCGGCAAGGGAGCGGTTTCTTTGGTTCGTTTCTTTATCGCTCAATAAAGAAATGAACCCGGCTGCCGGGCCGGGACCCGGCGGTTCTTCTTGTC
>PKUH01000041.1 GCA_002869615.1 Desulfuromonas sp.
ACAGGAGAACCGCGCGGTCGCGGCCGCGCACTCCGCCATACTCTTTTATTAAGCCATAAAAGAGTATGCAGAAAACGGCTCCCTTGCAGGGGGCTTTTTGGTTCGGTCCGGATGGCCTATATTCAACCATACTGTGAGGGAGTTTGCCTTGAGGCAAACGCAGCACATCTCTGTGGCGGTTGCGGTTGGGCTACGGTTCAGTGGTCGTGATAGTGGGAGCGACCTCAAGAGCAACGGGGGTAAGTCAAAATCATCAATGGATTCCCCCTTCGGCTACTTCGGCGAGCTCAGTACAAGATAACTCAGGACAGGTGATCGGAGTCGGGAATGACGATTTTTGGTCCCTGAATCAAAATTTAGATTCTTAACGAAATGAAAACCAAAACGGAGCCAGGCCTGCCAAAGGAGTAAAGCTCGTAACCGTTTAGTTTTGCCTCTGAATTCTCTGCGTCTCTGCGGACGAAGTCCTGCGTTAATAAATGCTTTTGATCCTGAAGGATTCTAATCGGTGTAGTGAGGGAACCTGATCATCAGGCGGGCTCGCTGGGCGATACCGGCGAACTGGAATTATGCTTTCATGTTGGATTGGAAAAGTGTGGCAGTATTGGGGTGCGCACTATCTATTCCCGATAAAACGCGATGAACCTTTTTTCAGAGCAGATCGAGAAAACGGTGAGTCTGGGGAATAATCCGGACATCCGGATACGACGTTAACGCCGCGGCCTGCAGTTCGAGGAGCCGTTCGGCAGAGATGTGGATGCCGTCCCTGTGGGTCAACGGCTGTAAAACGAGGGTCGATTCGGGGGCGAGTGAAGCAACCAGTCCGGCCGCTTGAACAATTTCAGAAACCGGTGTATTCGCATCAACAACCAGCTTGACACAGATCGTTTTCGTAGCGGCAACGGCAAGAAATTCGCGATGCCGACCCCAGGGTGTTGCAAAACCGCAAACCGAGCTGAGCTTGATATCCATCGAAATATAATCGATTTCGTCAATCAGCTGCTGCAACACCGCTGGTTGCGTACCATTGGTCTCCAGGTAAATCGGAACAAGCTCCCTGACAGGCGGCAACCATCGGACCAATATATTGCCATGATGCAGCGGCTCGCCACCGGTCAGGCTGAGTGAATGATGCAGTCCCGGATATTCAGCCAGCCATGATTCAATTAAATGGATAACCTGTTCAAGCCGAACCGGATTGACCCATTCCTCGAAAACATGACTGCCGGGCTCTGACTGAACACGACAGGAATTGTCACGATAGTGTGCCGTATCGCAATAAGCACATTCAAGGTTACAACCACAGAAACGGACAAAGATCTGTCGACAGCCGACCAGCGGCCCTTCCCCCTGGGCCGAGGAGAATATTTCGACCAGCGGTGCGCTATCCTTCGCTGTAGCTGGCACAGGCATTGTCGGACTCCCAGACATTGACGTTATCAACCTTAACCTTGTCATTGTTCAGTTTTCTGGAAAGTTCTTCATACAGGAACCGGGCGATATGCTCGGACGATGGACTGACCTCACGGAACGGTTCAAGATCGTTCAGATACTTGTGGTCGAGCAAGTCAAGAACCGCGTTCGTCTCTTTTTTAAGAATTTTAAAATCAATGGCGAGGCCGGCATTATCGAGATCTTGTGCGGCTACGGTGACTTCAACCTTCCAGTTATGGCCATGCAGGTTTTCACAATCCCCCTGGTAATTGATCAGATTGTGGGCCGCGGCGAAATGGGTCTGTATCGTTAGATGGTACATCGATTCACTCCTTTGATTCATCCTCGCTGAAAGGAATAACATTATCTTCCGACATCGGAGACTCTCCGGTAGGAATCCGATACTCCTCTTCGGCCCACCGCCCAAGATCGATCAGGCGGCATTTTTCCGAACAGAACGGCCGATTCGGATTGTTATCCCAGGTTGCCGCTTTCTTGCAGCGTGGGCATTTATGACTCTTCTGCTCTTTCATTTCTCTTTACGCCTACAATCTTAGCATATACGAAAACAAACCCGACGCATCTAACGTCGGGCTTGTTTCCATTTTTTAAATATGAAGTGAGTTTTGTATCGATCCGCACTCAAAGAACAGATTTGATTGCATCACAGAGCCGATCCATGTTGTCCGGTGTCATGCCGGCGACATTAATCCGGCCTGATCCGACGATATAGATCGAATACTTGTCGCGAAGCTGCTCCACCTGATCCTTGGTCAAACCGGAGAAGCTGAACATTCCGCGTTGCTCGATAATTGACGAGAAATCCTGGTCGACGCCCTTTTCTTTAAGGGTTTTGACGAACAGGTGACGCATCTCGTTGATCCGGTTGCGAATATCGGCAACCTCTTCAATCCATTCGGCCCGGAGCTGCTTGTCGCCGAGGACCGTCGCAACAATCTGGCCACCGTGCGATGGCGGGTTCGAATAATTGTAGCGAATCAGCAGCTTGACCTGACTCATAACTGTTGCCGCCTGCTCGGCATTATCAGCAACTACTGTCAGGGCGCCGGTTCTTTCACGGTAGAGCCCAAAGTTTTTCGAAAAGCTTGAACAGATCAACATCTGCTTGACTTTTTTGGTCAATTCGAGAAGGCCGGCCCGGTCTTCTTCGATCCCGTCAGCCAGTCCCTGGTAAGCAAAATCGACCAAAGGCGTAACCCCCTGCCCGGCGAGCAGATCACCAATAATCGCCCACTGCTCGGGAGTCGGATCGATACCGGTCGGGTTGTGACAGCAACCGTGGAGAAGAATCACATCACCCTTCGGAATCTTTTTGATCGAAGCGCACATCGCGTCAAAATCGAGACCGTTGGTTGCCGGGTCGCGATAGTCATAGGCTTCACAGGTTACACCGGCCGCGGTAAAAATGGTATTATGGTTGGCCCAGGTCGGGTTGCTTAACCATAACTTGGCGCCGGGGTGCAGAGTATTGATATAATCACCGGCAACACGCAACGCACCGGTTCCACCGGGGCATTGCGCCGTTGCAGCACGCTTGCCCTCAATGATTTCGTGGCCTTCACCAAACAGCAGCTCCTGGACCAGCCCACAATAAGCCGGATCTCCGGTCATCGGCAGGTACCCCTTGGAGCTTTCCTGCTCGAGGATTATTTTTTCCGCCTTTTTTACCGTATTCAGAACTGGCGTCTTGCCCGTTGCATCCTGGTACACACCGACGGAGAGATTAATCTTTTCCGGGTTGGGGTCCGCCTTGAACATCTCGGTCAAGCCGAGAATCGGATCGGGGGGTGCGATTTGTACATTCTCAAACATTACGGACAACCTTTCTCAGTGGGAGTTGGAATACTTCCGGCAATTGCCGTTACAGAAACGACCGTAATCTCATAAAGACAATCTGAATACAGTCTAATTTCAGCCCTCTTCTACCGCAAGCTTTTATCCATGTCAAACGTAAAAAAGTTTCGTCTTCCCGGCAACGGTATTCTAATAATAAAGGGTCAGACGTTATCGCCTGACCCTTTGTGTTTACTGGAGCGGGAAACGGGACTCGAACCCGCGACCTTCAGCTTGGGAAGCTGACACTCTACCACTGAGTTATTCCCGCAAGGATCGGAATTATAGATTCCCTTCGAAATCATTGTCAATTGATTTATGATGCTCAAGCAGCCACTGACGTGCCTCTTCCGGGGTGGTCACATCACCCGAAATTTCCGCCTGGTGGACCAGGGCTTGAAGACGGCCGATTTCCGGTCCTTCGGCAATCCCCAGTTCATCGGTGAACCACGTTCCGTCAACCAATTCAGTGAGCCGTCCCCGAACACTGCAGGCAAGAAAAGAATCGATCAGCAACTCGCATTGCAACAGATTATCCTGAACGGTTCCGGGGGAGACAAGGAGAAGGAAAATGGCACAGGATAGCGGTTCACTGCCGATACTGGCCAGCCAGCGGGCCCGGCTTCGCGGTTTTACGGCAACATCCCCGAAAGAAGCGACGGTGCTTTCATCGAGCTTCTGCAACTGTTCAATAAGATTGACCGTCCGCTTGCTGAACCGGAGTGCACTAAGTACCGACCTTAGCGCTACCGGTCGATAACCATAAAAGAAGGCAGCCATTCTCAGAGCAGCGGTAATCGTTACCTGCTCTTCAATTGATTCAATCAGATAGTCATTAATGAATCGGCCGCAAGCGCCTGACCGCAAAGTCCGGATAACCTGATCGAGATCTTTGAGTTTGGCCAGGGCCGTGACAAAGGCATCATCACTCGCCGGACCAAAAAGCTCTCTGGCTAACCCGGTTTGGTTAAGTAGCTCAAATGCCTTGACCGGGTTATCACCTGCAACCGTTCGTGACAGCTCGATACGGATTCTTTCCGAGGCAACCTGGTCAATTTGCGGAGCCGCATCGGTAAGACGTTCCAGGGTTTCCGGATCAAACTCAAGCCCCATGCAAACCGCATGACGAATCCCTTTAAGACAGCGGAGCGGATCTTCCTGAAAAGAGTATTCGCTGCAAGCCCGCAATTTTTTATCGGTCAAATCGTCATAACCATGAAGAGGATCGATTAATTCAAAATCGCCGCTCAGACAGGAAAGCGCCATTGCGTTAATCGTGAAATCTCTTTTCCGCAGATCGCTGGCCAGGCTCGGAGCCCGGAATGGTGCAAAATCGCAAGTCAATTTGCCGCTGCCGTTTTTCAGAACAAAGCGACTGTGACCCCGCTCATCATCGAGGATAAAAAAGGTGGCCCCGAGATTATCAGCAATACGCCGGGCATATTCGGTCGGATTTTCCGGGAAGCAGAAATCGAAATCATTCAGTTGCCGATTCGTGACGCAGTCCCTTATTGCGCCGCCGACGAGATAACATTCCGTCGTATCAGAGCAGACCTCTCTGATGGCATCAATGACACCTGATTCTTTGAGTTTATTTTTAAGTAGGGTCAAATTCATCGCATATAAAAGGGCCCATATTGTCATTAACGGGCCCCTCGGTTACAAGCAGGAATTCCTTGATAAATTCATTTAAATATCTACAGTTTACTTGATAACTTTTGATGCCGTTTCGATCACGTTCAGCGGGATTTTAATCCCCATCTTTTTCGCCGTTTTTAAATTGATCAGGAAGTTTACCTTTTTCGGAGTCCGGACCGGCAAAGTAAAAGCCTTCTGGCCATTCAGTACCTGCAGGGCATGGACGCCGAGCAGCTGCCCCTGCTCCACCGGTTCAGCCGAGAACTCCATCAACGCGCCCTTGGCTGCCATATCCGGCCCCTGGGTAATCGTCGGTATATTGGCGGCAACGGCGCTCTCTACGAGTTTGTTTATCGCCGGTTCAAGAACGGCACAATGCGGGACATAAAGACTATCAATTTGTCCGACAATAGAATCGAATGACGTGACAACCTCTTTACAGCTCCGAACTTTCTTGGGAACAACTTTGAACCCGTATTTACCGGAAATTTTCTGCAGAACCTTGACCTGGAAAGACGCTTCTTTATCCTGGTCGGAGTAAATAACCCCGAGGGACTTGGCCTGGTAGGAGGCGACAAAGTTCTTCAGCAGGGTTTCAATCGGGGTCTGGCTGCTGACACCGGTAATGTCGCCGCCAGGTGTTGCCAGGCCCTTGACAATGCCGAGAGCAACCGGATCACCGACATCGGCAAAGAGCACCGGAATTCCATCCGCATATTTTTTTGCAATAACAGTCGCCGGCGCGCCGTAGGTAACAATCAGATCAGCACCGACACCGACAGCCTTGCGCACGGAATTGGTCCACGACATCGGGTCAGGATTCGGCCGCTGGACAAAGATCTCGACCTTGTCCTCGGTCATCCCACCTTTTTGCAAAATTTTAAGGAAAGCCTCGTGTGCCGATTTGTACCGGGGCAGATCACCGGTAATGATAACCGCCATGAACTTGTCGGCAGCAACGGCGTTGACCGGGAGCAGCAATCCGGCCGACAACACCAGCAATAGAAGAAATTTGAACAGAGATTTCATAGCAGAAAAAATGCCCTTCAAATGTTTAAAAGTTTAGAACATCAGAAGCGTAATGCAATCGTCGCCATACCGGTCTGAACCGATCCATCGTAAGCGTTCGTATATTTATCACGATAATCATCGTATGAATAATCGAAGGCAACTTCGAGATTCTCCATCGGATAAATATCGACGCCGATCCGGGCTCCGTACTGGTCGATATCGTAACGGCTGATCTCCTTGAGACCATCCGACGATGCGTCGCCATTTCCGGCTCCGAAATTGTAGTCGAAGTTAATCGTAGCAAAATCAGGGTCATAGTAACCGAGTGACCGGGTGTAGGAGAGATCAAGCTTCGCCTTCAGCAGCGGGCTGAACTGGCGGCTGAAGTTGTAGTTGAAGTTGTGAACCTCTTGCAGATACGGCACAGCGCGATCGGTGATAATATAACTGCCGGTCAGTCCGGCCGTAAAATCTAATGGCGTTAAGGGGTCATCATTCGGATTCATGCCGAACATCAGGTCCTGTTCAATGTAGGTGCGATTATAGCCGTAATTGAACGACGTAAAGAACTGCTCAACCGGGGTGAACCAGATGCCGAGGTTGACTGTTTCCTGTTCACGGGTCCGCTCGAGAGGATTCTGAGCCCGGGAAATCGGTGTCGTCGTGTCATCGACAATGACAGTATGTTCAAATTCATCATTCTTTTCAAGCAAAGCGCTGACCGAGGCATTGGCACCCCAGGCTGCACTGTCGGCGTAGGTCGCCGCCAGAAATATCTGATGGCTATCGCTCGACGAAGTACCGTAAGCCGGGTCGTCGGTGTATTTGTACTTGTACCAGCCGTTGAAACGGCTGCGCGGCGTTGCAAACGGCCGGGCGAAGAAACTCGCCTTGGCGGTGACGATCACCTCTTCTTCCGGCAGTTCCCATACGAGATCGTTGGTAAATCCCGAACTACTGAAAGGCATGGCTGGGCCGGTTTCGGTCCGTTTGATCTGTTCTACCTTGAGGTTCCCCTTCAGGGTCAGTTTCTTGCTCACCTTCAATGATGAATTCAACTCATATTGGGCCCGGTCAAGGTCGATGCTCGGCCGAACGCTGAGCAGGGTCGGGTCAGGATCAAGACCACCGACACCATCAAAGATAAAGGGATCAATCTGGTTGTTGTTATCGTTATCGAGGCTGAGGTAACGTGTTTTAAAATTATAGGAAAAACGGTCGCTGGTCGTATGGGTCACATCCGCCGCCAGTTTAAAATAATCAATTTCAGCCTGGATCGGACTGGCCCCGGTGACCTTGGTATCGTTCTTCCTGCTTCCCAAGGTGGCTGATCCGGCCAGGTTCACCCCCCCGGCCAGCGACGAATGTGCCTGCAGGGTGGTCTCATACATATGAGATTCCGGGTCGGCGTCATGTTGAAAATCTCCGGCCCCGGGACGAAAGCGGGAGTGATTATTAAAAAAATAGACCGGAACCGGGTCATCGGTGACAAATTCGCGATAGGTATGGATCAGATTGAGATCGAATTTGCCGAGGTGCGCATTGACCCCACCCTTGATTTCATGGGTCGTCCGGTCAAACTCCCGGGTTCGACTCTGCATGTGACATTGAGTAGAACATCCTTCGTCGACGAAGCGGAACTGTTCGTCCCCCTCTTTCTGGAACTGCCAGTAGCTGATACTGACATGTGCCGGCATATCCGGAATTTTGACCCGAACCTTGGCTTCACCGGTCAATGCCTTGAGCGAGTAATCGTCGCCGATATTGGAATCAGAATATCGCACCTGATCCTGTGCGCCGGTCGTTCCCGTTGTAGTCGGGCTCGTCCGTCCTTCCGGATCTGTCGGGTCATAGACCAGGTGATCAAGGTTATGAATCATCCGCTCAATCCGCAGGTCGAGACGGAGCGCATGATTGGAGTCGATATGGGCATCAAATTTGAAATCATTGGCGTTCAGGTAATTCCCATCGATGATAAAATGGGTCCCGTCATCGCCTCCCTTTACGAGCAAACTGCCGGAGCCGCTTTTATCCTGGGACACATATTCACCGGCCCGTGCCGAGTAGTCATCCCCCTGGGCCCAGTAAAAGCCGGTTGTCAGTACGGCAGACGTCTTTTCGTAGGCACCCAGATTCGTCAGGTCGGCGTGGGCAATTCCGGCACCGCAAATGACGGTGAGCAAAGTAATCAGTAATCTTTTCACGATAATCTCCCTGAATTCAGAGTCAATAACAATCAAAACCTACCGGGCGATGAAGGATCCGCGACCGTGTGTTGAAGGAATATCGGTTCCATGGATCGCCGAATGACAATCGGTGCAACGGGTATAAAAAGCCCGCTTCATATCAAGATTACTCAACGTACCGCGATCAGAATTCGACCCGTGATGGCCGGCGTGGCACTGCAGGCAGAGAAACGGCTGGTTGACCTGAAGCAGCGGCTCGTTCGGGGCGCCATGCGCCTTATGGCAGTTTGTGCAGTTTTCCGTGACGTCGGCATGTTCGTAGACAAACGGACCCTGGTATTCCATGTGACACTTTGTGCAGGTTGCCTTGACCGTCGCCCCGAGCAGCTGCTTGTCATTGGCTGACCCGTGCGGATTGTGGCAATCAACACAGGAGACCTTGCCTTCCGGAACCGGATGGTGCGAGAAGTTGTTAAACTCGTTTTTGATGTTGAGATGACAATTGTAGCAGAGCTCGGCAACCTCTTCGCGACTGACCTTCTGCTGCGGACCCTTGTGCAGGTTGTGACAATCGAAGCAGGAGACTTCGCTGGTGGCGTGCGGGCTGGCGTTCCAGAACTGCAATACCGGGGTAGAAGCTGCGGAGTGACACTTCAGACAAATCAGCGATTGTGCCATTTTGGGCAGCTGGTCAAGATTCAGCAGGGTTTCGTTTTTGCAAGGCTCACCGTTGTCTGAAACGCCCTTGACCGCAAGACTCGCCGGGCCATGACATGATTCACAGTTAACCAGCGGCAGGCCGCTATCGACATCAACTTGCGAGGCATGAACAGAAGCCTGAAAGTCTTTGTATAACTTGTCATGACCGTAGGTATGGCACTTTTCCAGGCAGGCTTCGTTGCCGATATAGTCAGCGTCGAGTCGCCCGACAATCATTCTTTCATATTCACGTACCGGCTTAATCGGATGGTCCTGTCTGATTTCACCACATGCACTCAGGACTATGGCGAGTGAAACCAGAATGAAAAATGTATAAAGAATTCGCGACGTCAAAGCAGCCTCCTTTTAAAACCCGTCAGACAGACATAAGAAATGATTGAACGTAATTTCAAACTAAAGTTTGCAAAAACTATGCAAACGAACAAAAAACAGCAGACAAATAAAAAGTCTTTTAATTACAGTAGCTTAAGTGACAGCACAGAGTGCCAGAATATTAAAATTCATTAAATAGGCGTAATTTCATTCGCAATATAACAGAATTCAGCGATATTGCGAATGAAATTTCGATACCGGGAAGTAGAAAAACATCAGAAAGGCAGGGAGTTACATGTGACAAAAGAAAGCATCTTTCGAAAGAAAGTCAGGTGCTTTCCTTATCCTCTTTTTTCTTTTTACGACCGAGCGCCGAAATTGAGACAAATCCGTAGATCACGCCTCCGACAAGGAGGATAAACAACACATCAGCAAAGCTCAAATCTGAAAACATCAGTTAATCCCTCCTGTCACGCGGTCGAGGCCCTCGTGTGACGGCGCATGGTCCGAATCAAGATCCAGGGCGTTGCTATAGGAACTGAAAGCACCGGCAACATCACCGGTTTTTTCCCTACAGACTCCAAGCATATAATAAAATTCCGGATTTGGGAATTGTTGTGGAATAATGTTTTCCTCTTCAATCGCTTCAAATATCATTTTGGCCTGTTCGTGTCCGCCGGCCGCCATTAATTGCATAGCTTCGCCGATCGCTTCGAGCCCTTCTATCAGGGGCCTGTCCGGCGGCTCCATCTGCTGCAGCGTTTCCACCTGAGCATCGATGGCCGAACGTGTTGCCGGATCATCAACGATTGAAGAGACTTTTTGCCATCGCTCAATCGCTTTCGGCAGATCTCCCATCAGATAATCAATCCGCGCCAGGTAATTGAGGGCAGCAGCATCGTCGCCGAGATCGGACAGATAGCGCAGAGCCCGGGTGAAATGATCACGACAATACGGGAGTTCGGGAAACATCAGGCCAAGCTCATAATAATTCACACCGAGCTGCATTTTCAAACCATGATTATCAGGGTCGAGCAGCAGCAGAATCCGCATGCGGACCAGCTTCCGTTTGATGTAGGGCACTTCAACATCTTTATGGTCAAGCATGACGATTTGTGAACCGAGATCGGCCAGATAATGCGGATAGGCATCACGCAGGATTTCGGCATAGGTCACATTATGTTCACAATCGGGAAACTGGCGCAGATAATCATAGATGCTGGTACCGATCGCATCATCCGAAGGCTGACCATCGACACACAGTTCCGATTTGATCGGCAAACGGATTTCCGGCAATGTGACCGGTTCCTGGCCCGGACCGACTGGAACGATTTTTCCCGGCTCGGGAGTCCAGAAAAAGTAATTTTCGGCAAGTGGTTGAGTCATTTTGATATCCGAGCTGTTAATGGGCGGATTCTGCCACGCAGTAATCGATGCGTCAACTGCTACAGAAAAAGGTTTATCGAATTTTACCGCGAATTAAGTGGTGCGTACTCAAATTCCATCATACTTTTTTAACCGCACCCGAAAAGCATAATCCCGGTTCGCCGGTATCGCCCGGCTTGATCCTTACTTTTCTTGCCTGTCCTGAGCCAGCCGAAGGGCTTGTCCAGGAAAAGTGAGCAAAAGAAAGACACCCCAGCTCACCCGCCTGATGATCAGGTGCCCTCACTGCGCCGATTTCAATCCGTCAGTCACTGGCGTTACCTGAACGCCGGATTAAAATCCACTCGCTCGACTGTCTTACATATAAGACAGCTGTAAGTTTTAAGCTGTCAGCTGTCAGAGAAAACCAGGAAAAGTCTCAAAACTTTAAAAGCAAATCCTTTGACTCACCCCCGGAACTCTTGAGGTCGCTTCCGTCAGCGCGATCACTGAACCGTAGCCCGACCGCAACTGCCACAGCGACGTGATGCGTTTGCCTTGAGGCAAACTCCCCGTCAATAAAGTTGAACAGAAACAATTCAACCCGGACATAAAAGCCCCCGGCAGGGAGCCGTTTTCTGCATACTCTTTTATGGCTCAATAAAAGAGTATGGCGGAGTGCGCGGCCGCGACCGCGCGGTTTTACTTTCTTCAGTCTTCAGGTCAGGGGACAATTTCCTGAACTTCGGGTAGTGTCCCCGAACAACGAATCAAGGTCACCAAAGCGGGAGTCTAATGTTGTATTCACTCTAATCGGTGAAGAACAAAAAAAGGCGGAGCTTTCACTCCGCCTTTTCAGCTGCCATAAAGGCAGATAACAGTGGTACGCCCAGGGGGATTCGAACCCCCGTCGCCGGCGTGAAAGGCCGGTGTCCTGGACCAGGCTAGACGATGAGCGCGTATATTCGGGACAGCATATATGCCGATTAAACCCTGGCTGGGGTGATAGGATTCGAACCTATGAATGCAGGAGTCAGAGTCCTGTGCCTTACCGCTTGGCGACACCCCAAGAGGAGCATCTTGTAGCAAACTCGAAACGGTGAGTCAAGAAAAATAATACCCTACTCCAACACTGCGATCGCCGCCCGGATCCGCCGGCAGCTCTCCTCGATTCCGAGGATTGCGATCATTTCATAATTGCTGGGGCTCGAAGTCGTACCGGTCAGGGCAACCCGAACCGCCGGTCCGAACTTGCCAAACTTGAGACCGGTCTCTTCCATCATCGCAGCAAAGGCCTGCTCGACTGACTCTTCGTTACATTCGGTTATGACTTCGAGATGCTTGATGACCGCCGCCAACGCATCCTTGCGGTCAGCCGTCAAAAACTTCTCCCTGGCTTTTTCTTCGTAGTCGATCTTGTCGGCAAAATAGAAGCGGGCCCCTTCGGCCATTTCGACCAGGGTCTGAGCCCTCTCCTGCAGAGAACAAACAACCGCCTGAAGATCGGGACCACCCTCCGGGTCAACGCCAAGCTCAATCAAATGCCCTTTCAGAAGATCGGCCAACCTGGCAACATCACCGGTTTTGATGTAATGAGCGTTCAACCAGAGCAGCTTATCGGGATTGAACACCCCGGCCGACTTGCCGACATTCTCAAGGCTGAACTTTGTGATCAGGTCGTCCATCGAAAAAATCTCTTCATCACCGAAAGACCAGCCGAGACGCACCAGGTAATTGACCATCGCTTCCGGCAGATAGCCCTGGTCCCGGTAGGCCATGACCGAAGTGGCACCGTGCCGTTTCGACAGGCGCGACTTGTCTGAACCGAGAATCATCGGGACGTGGGCGAATTCCGGGACATCGTACCCAAGGGCTCGATACATCGGTATCTGCCGCGGCGTATTATTGACATGATCATCACCGCGCACAACCAGGTTGATTCCCATGGTCGCATCATCAACAACAACTACGAAATTATAGGTTGGCGTCCCGTCTGTCCGACGGATGATCAGATCGTCCATCTCTTCATTGGCGAAAGAGATAACCCCCTTGATCCGGTCATTGAAAGACGTCGCACCCTCCTGCGGGAACCGGAAACGAACAACATGCGGCTGATCCGCAGGTTGGTCATCGCGATCACGACAGGTACCGTCATATTTCGGCTTACGCCCTTCAGCCTGGGCCCGGTTGCGTTTTTCCTCGAGCTCTTCGGCCGTACAATAACAGCGGTATGCCTTGCCCTCCTCTAAAAGCTGATCAATTTTCTCCTGGTAGAGATCAAATCGTTCCGACTGATAGTAAGGCCCTTCATCACAGGAGAATCCAAGCCAGTCCATCGCCTGCAGAATCGCGTCAACCGATTCCCGGGTCGAACGGGCAACGTCGGTATCCTCGATCCGCAGAACGAATGTGCCGTTCTCCTTACGGGCGAGCAGATAATTAAACAGAGCCGTGCGGGCACCGCCAATATGGAGATAACCGGTTGGACTCGGGGCAAAACGGACACGCAGATCAGACATGGATTTCCTCCAGATTAAAAAAACAAGAGCCGCTAGCAGCGGCTGTGAGTTTTATACTTTATGCAGGCAGTCAAGACAAGGCTAAAAAGCAGTTGGCAGTTGGCAGTTGGCAGTTGGCAGTTGGCAGTTGGCAGTTGGCAGTTAAAAATCTGATAACTGATAACTGACAACTGGATACTTTCAACTTTCTTTTAACTCACAACCACCCCGGCATACCCAACCACATCACTGTTGTCACCGGTGACATCGCCGGAGGTCCCATAAGCAACAACCTCACCTTTTTCAGCACCCAGCTTACGGGCAGCTGCCAGCATCATGACTGTGGGCAGAACACCGCACATGCTGATCCGGTTGTCACGAACGGTCCCGTACAAACCTTCCGGATCAAGTTTCTCAACCCTCTCAAGCGCCAGGGTATCCTTCCTTTTTGCCGCATCGGCCGATTCGAAATGCGTCATATCCGAGCTTGCAATGATCAGCACCGGTTCGCCACTGGCGGTGATCACATCAGCAATCGATTCACCCGCTTCGATCAGGGTATCGAGTGGCAGATGACCAATACAGATCGGCACGACCTGAGCCGACGGATTGAGATATTGAATAAACGGGATCTGAACCTCGAGGGAATGTTCAAAGCGATGGGCCGTGACATCGGCCGAAAAATGGCGACAGCCATCGATGATCCGGGCAGCCAGACCGGAATCGATGTTGATCTGACCGAGCGGCGTACGCCAGCTCCCTTCGCCGAACACTGCCCCGACATGACCGGTCCCCTGATGATTCGGGCCGATGACAATGACTTTATCCGGAACAACAACCCGCGAGAAAACCTTGCCGGCAATTGCCCCGGAATAGATATAACCGGCATGCGGCGCGACAATTCCGGGAACCGAAATGCGTCCGGCGGTGCCTGAACAGAAGGTTTGCAGCAGCTCGACCAGTTTTTCCGGTTGATCGGGATAAAACTGGCCGGCTACAGCCGGTGAACGGATCATGATCTATTTCCTAAAACAGGCGGACCAGAAACGGGTAAAGCATCTTTATTCCGACAACGACCAACAAAACAGCAAACACCTTTACCAGTTTATCATGTGATGTTCTGGTGGCAACACGGACTCCGAGTCGCGCCAGAACAATCGTAAATGGCGCAACCAGAACCGCAACCAGGTTGTTGATATATCCGAGGGAATAATGCGGCAGACCCTCGGCATGATAACCGAAGAAGGCATAGGAGCAGGATCCGGTAATTGCCGAGATAACGATCAGGGCACTGGAATTACCGACAGCGAGGTGAATCGGAAGTTGCAGAACAAGGACCATTAATGGCACGGCAACAACACCGCCGCCAACTCCGAAAAAAGCCGAAAACATACCACCAATCAGACCAACCAGCAGCAGCTGGCCCGGCGGCACACCGCTGTCCCGTTCCGGCGGCATATGCGGATTGAACAAGGTCAGTTTCAGGGCAACGGCAATCTGCATCAGGCCAAAAAGAGCCTTCAAGATATCGCCATGGAAAGCGGCCGCCAAAGAAGCTCCGATCACCGCCCCGACCATCGCCCCGGCACCAAGATACAGGACCTGGTGCCAATCGACGTTCCCCCTTTTCCGGTGACCAAGGGTGCTACTGAATGCCGTCGGAATGATAATAGCCAGCGACGTACCGAACGAGAGATGTACGACGACTTCGGGATTGACTCCCGACACCTCGAAGGCCCAGATAAAAAGCGGCACCAGAACAACACCACCGCCGATTCCGAGCAGACCGGCAAGAAAACCGGCGAGCGAACAGAGCAGGATAAACAACAGGATTGTTGTCAGCGAGAAGATATCCATAGATTAATAAAAAAGAGCCAACCGATCACGGCTGGCTCATTAGTGTTGAATGGAGGCCCCGACCAGATTCGAACTGGTGATAACGGTGTTGCAGACCGCTGCCTTACCACTTGGCGACGGGGCCGAAGGGTACATTAAATATCAGCCAGACCATCCAGTGTCAAGCGCAAACTGTTCGATTATTCCAATTTCGCCATGACTGAATCAACCTTGCCCTGCATGTTATGTTTCCGGTCGCGGCGATCGTCGATCTTGATCAGCGTCGAAACCCGCTCGGCGCCTTTATTGAAGGGTGCCTCGTGCATCCTTTGCAAAAGCGGAAACAGTTCAGACAGATCTCCTTCAATGATCGTTCCCATCGGTGTTAACTGGAAATCAAGACCCGACTCCCTGACCAGTTCGAGGCAGCCGGCTACATACTCGGAAACACCCATTTTATTGATCCCGAGCGGGGTCACACTGATTTCAACGATAGCCATGATCAAGCGCTCCGATCTCTTAGAGAATAAGACTGACAACAGCACCGGTCATGCAGGTCGCAAGCAGACCGGCGACAATCGATTTCAGGCCGAGGGAAACGACATCGCTCCGGCGTTCCGGGGCCATGCTGCCGATGCCCCCTATCATAATACCGAGGCTGCCGAAATTTGCAAAACCGCACAGGGCGTAGGTCATAATCAAACGGGAACGGACCGACAGCTCCGAATCGCTGAGGTTGGCAAGATCGAGGTAGGCAATCAATTCATTGAGAACGACCTTGGTCCCGAGCAGGGTCCCGGCCGTTGCCGCTTCACTCCACGGAATGCCGATCAGCCAGGCAACCGGCGCCAGCAGCCAACCGAAAATCCGCTGCAATGAGAGTTCAGCGCCAGCAACGGTCGGCAAAAGCCCGAGAACGATATTGCCCAGGCTGACCAGGGCCACCAGAACGATCAACATGGCAACGATATTCAGCAGGAGAGAAAGCCCTTCAGCCGTACCGCGGGTAATCGCATCCATCGATCCATTGTACGTATTCGGCAGTGCAACGTCGCCTTCGGTCGCCATTTCTTGCTGTTTCGGCGGAACCATGAGGCTTGCCACGATAATCGCCGCCGGTGCCGAAATCAGCGATGCGGTCAGGATGTGACCGATCGCGTCCGGAATCGTCGCCGACAAAATCGAGGCATAGAGGACCAATACCGTACCGGCGATGGTGCTCATACCGCAGGTCATGACCATGAAAAGCTCGGAACGACTCATCTTCAGCAAATAAGGCCGGATCAACAGCGGCGCCTCAACCATGCCGATAAAAATATTGGCGGCGGCGCTGACGCCAACCGCGCCACCGATACCGAGTGCCTTTTGCAGAAGCCGCGAGAAAAAATTGACAATCACCGGCAGAACGCGCCAGTAAAAGAGCAGCGCCGATAAAGCGCTGACAACCAGAACCAGCGGCAGGGCGCGAAACGCAAGAATAAAGGAAGCGCCGGGGTAAGCTTCCTTGAACGGCAGTTCAGCGCCGCCGAGATAACCGAACACCATGGCGGTACCGGCTGATGTCGCCCGGTCCAGGGCCAGCACCAGATCGTTGAGCCAGAGGAACAAAGATTGGCAGTACGGAACCTTCAACAACAACAGGGCAAGCAGAAACTGCAGCAAAAGCCCGACAACGACGATCCGACGCGGAACAGATCGCCTCTCTTCACTCAAAAGCCAGGCGATCGTCATTAAAACAAAAAGTCCGGCGACAGATTGCATTAATATTCCAAATAGTTAGGTGTTACTGGTTGACTAATCAAACAAAGTATAATAACGACAATTGCTATGGATTATAGCAGAATTGTGAAGACCGATAAATACTTCGAACAGCCATATTGTCGATACCGGTCAAAGCAAGTTCTGGACGTAACCGGAAAGATGTCTTATCATCTCAGCACTAAAAAAGTTTGAAGGAACCAAGATGAAACCATCATCCAAATACTGGCTTTTTATCTTTGCAATCGCTCTGGCAATTTTTCTGGTGATCGGCTTCAGTTTTGTCGCGTCCTGGATGAGCCTCGACCCGCCTGATCGTGAATTCTTCGAAACCCTGGTTGTTAAACTCGCTGTCTTTACTGTCTTCGATGCCCTCGTCATTTTCCTGATTGTCGGCGGCATGGTCAGCCTCCTTTTCCGTTTATACATCATCCCGATCCTGCAGCTCTCGGAAGAGACCCAGCTGATGTCATCGATCAATGCCGGGCATCGAATTGCCCCCCGCGGTGCCAGCGAAGTTCAGCAGCTGATTAACAGGATCAACGACTACGCGGAATCATTCGAAACGATGCAGACCAGCGTCGATGCAAAGATCAATGATTCGCAGTCAGCACTCGATGCCGAACGGAACCGACTGGCCGCCCTGATGTCAGAACTGCCGAGTGGCGTTCTGGTCTGCAATACCGATGGACAGATCCTGCTCTACAATCCTCAGGCCCAGAAACTGCTGACCCGGAGCGCTGAGGCGGACCACAAAAAGAACCCGATCGGTCTCGGACGTTCGATATTCGCCCTGATTGAACGCAACCCGATCCTGCATGGCCTTGATGTGCTCCAGCAATCGCTCAAGGCCGGAAAACAACAGCCGGTCACCAGTTTCATGCTGCCGTTCGGAACCCAATACCTCAGGTTCAACATGGCTCCGGTCTGCGAAGTGGCCGAGAACCAATGCAATATGACCGGATTCGTTCTGACCATCGAGGATATCGCACCGGCGATCGAGTCGGGCAACCGCCTTGAAGGCTGGCTCCAGGGATTGATCGATGATCTCGAAGCATCGCTCTCCCGGATCCGTTCATCGATTTCGGCGATCCTCTCCGAACCGACGATGGAGCCTCCCCGCCTCGCCGCCCACCGGCAGACCATCGATCGTGAATCCTATGGCTTACAGAAACGGCTGACCAGAACCCGCGAGGAGGCCGCCCGGAATATCCACACAATCTCCCACCAGGAGGAAGTCCTCGGCCAGCACCTGCTGCACGTCTTGAGCAAACACCTCGAAGATCGTTTCGGCATCCGTTGCAACACCACCCTGCAACAGGATGGCTGGATCAAGCTCGACAGTTATACGACCGTCCAGGGGATCGCCTTTCTCGCCGGGCGCCTCAAAAAAAGGGCGAACATCGAAGAGGTCGACCTTTCTCTGGCGCGGAGCGGCGACCATCTTCTCCTGATGATGAGCTGGGAGCAGGACACGGTCCGGACCGAGGATGTCGACAGCTGGCAGCGCACGGCCCTGGTCACCGATACCTATCAGCATACCTTCAGCTTTCGCGATTTTATCGCCCGCAACAAAGGGGGACTGCGGCTCAACAAGGTCAGCGACGGCACCTGCAACGGCATCGTTATCTCGTTGCCGCTCAACCAGTCCGAAGAGGAGTACATTGGCAGCTCCGAGTTCGAAGAACGCCCGGTTTTCTACGAATTTGATCTTTTCGAGAGCCGCACCCTCAAATACCTCGGCGCTATGCCGCTCCGGTCTTTAACCTATGTCCCGTTTGATCTTGAAACCACCGGTCTCGATCCGACCGGCGGCGATGAGATGATCCAGCTCGGTGCGATCAGGGTTGTCAATTGCAAGCTGCAGCACAACGAGACCATGGACCAGTTGATCGACCCGCAACGTGATCTGCCGGCGATCGCCTCCGAAATAACCGGAATTACCGAAGAGATGCTGATCGGGCAACCGAAATTCGGTGACGTTCTGCCCGAATTCAAGCAGTTTGCCGAACACGCCGTTCTGGTCGCCCATAATGCAGCTTTTGATATGCGCTTTCTCCAACTCAAGGAGATCGAAACACACTGCCGCTTCGATAACCCGGTACTCGATACGCTACTCCTTTCGACCGTCGTCCACCCGAACCAGAGTGACCACACTCTCGACGGCATTGCCGGCCGGATGAACATCCCGGTCGTTGGTCGCCATACCGCTCTTGGCGACGCCATTGTGACCGCCGAAATCCTGATCCGCTTAATCCCGCTGCTTGAAGCCCGGGGGATCAAGACCCTTGGCGAAGCGATCAAGGCTTCCGCCACGTCGAAGTTTGCCAATAAATCATTTTAGCAGCGGCTGATGCAGATAATATTCAATCATTAACAAGGCTGTGCGGTCCCTCCCCGGCCTGATATAAGACGGAATTTTTTATGAGCCTGAAGCTTGCGGCCAATGCAGGCGGTTTTGAAGTCACGGTCGAAGCCTGTTTCGTCGGCGAGGACCTGCTCATCATCTGTGCCGGCGGCGATCGACCGCATATCGGCGCCGTTGCCGTCGCCGTTTTCACCGGGACCGGACGGGAACCGCAGGTCGAACTGATCCGGGTGGCCAACCACCGTGAGGACGAGCTTTCGGCAGCGGCGGCGTTAAAGATCTCGACCACACTCGAATGTACGGTCACCTTTATTGCCGGCATGCATTGGGATACGATTAGCAAGGCCGGCATTGCCCAGGTACTGGCCAATGTCGAATCGCTTGTTGACCAGTTGATCGACCGCCTGCCCGGGCAGGCCAAGGAGAGACCATGAAAAGACCGGACCTGCTCAAAAAAATTGAGCGTCTCAGTGCAATCGGCATCGACCTCTCCGTCCAGAAGGACCTCAACCAGCTGCTCGAAACGATCCTGACCGGCGCCAAGGAACTGACCGGTGCCGATGCCGGCACTCTCTACCTCTACAAGGAAGATAAATTCCTGCATTTTGAGATCGTCTTTGCCGATTCGATGAACCTGGCGATGGGCGGCAAAAGCGGCAATCCGGTGACCATGGCCCCGGTGCCGCTTTACGATGAAAGCGGCAATCCGAACCGGCGCAATGTCGTCAGCTATGCCGCCCTCGAGAACCGGGTCGTCAATATTGAAGATGCCTACACCAACAAGGATTACGACTTTTCCGGAACACGCAAATTCGATGAGAAATCAGGCTACCGTTCAAAATCTTTCCTCAGCGTTCCGATGCGCGATCATGAAGATAAATTGATCGGGGTTCTGCAATTGATCAATCCGATCGATGCGGAGACCGGTGAAATCGTCAGTTTTACAGCCGAAGACGAGAAGCTGGTCGCCTCCCTCGGCTCACAGGCGGCCGTCGCCCTGACCCGCAAGATTCTGATCGATGGCCTTGAGAACCTGTTACAGTCGCTGGTTAAGCTGGTGGCAACGGCGATTGACGAAAAGTCACCTTATACCGGCGGCCACTGCAAACGGGTTCCGGAGCTGACCATGCTGCTGGCAAAAGCGGTCAACGCCGAAACCGAGGGGTGTTATGCCGGGGTTGAGCTGAACGAGCAGGAGCTGCATGAGCTCGAAATGGCGGCCTGGCTGCATGACTGCGGCAAGATTACCACCCCGGAATATGTCGTCGATAAACGGACCAAACTCGAAACGATCTTTGACCGGATTCACCTGGTCGATGCCCGGCTCGACCTGCTTGCCCTGGCCGCCGAAGATTCTCCGCAGGCGCCGCCACTGTCGCCGGATGAGCTTGCCGAGATCCGCGCATTCCTGCATCAGGTTAATTCCGGCGGTGAATTTCTATCCCCGGAAAAAGCCGAGCGGATCAGGGAGCTGGCCCAGCTGCCGTTGCCGGGAAATAATGATAAATCCGCAACCCTGCTGACCGACGATGAAGTCCGCAATCTCTGCATCAGTAAAGGGACCCTGACCGACGATGAACGGGACAAGATCCAGCAGCACATCGTCTCGACTATCCAGATGCTCGAAGCACTGCCGTTTCCGCAACATCTCCAGCAGGTTCCGGCGATCGCCGGCGCCCACCATGAACGGCTTGACGGTAAAGGCTACCCGAGGGGCTTAACAGCCGAGAATCTCTCATTACAGGCCCGCATGCTCGCCCTGGCCGACATTTTCGAAGCGCTCACGGCCTCGGATCGCCCCTACCGGACCCCGGTCAAGCTGTCGAAGGCGTTAACGATTGTCGGCCAGATGAGTCAGGAAGGACATGTCGACCCCGATCTCTATCGGCTTTTTGTCGAACGCCGACTCTACGATTCCTACGCCCGGACCTATTTTATCGATGAGCAGATCGATGAGGTCGACCCGAAAGCTTTGCCCGGACTGAGTTGAACAAACAAAGGATCTGCCGGCTGTTGTGGTTTTGCGTTTTGTCCGCACCAGTGAAAGCACCGGCAATCAATCTTGCGCCGACCAAAAAAAACCGCCGGTTGTCAGCAACCGGCGGTTTCATATTTGATAAGGATGTGCCGGGAGAAACGTTCGCTCAGTTCACCGCTCGCTGTAAATCCTGGTAACTCCTGGCCGCGTATTTTCGCAGTTTGGCATTCCCCGCCCCGTTAGTGACTTTCTCAAGAATCGGCAGGTACCTGGAATCGGCACTCTGGGCCAGGACCTTGCAGTACCAGGCGAGGGCATCGGCCGTGTTGCGGTCAAGACGAGCGACTTCATAGTTTTGCTCAAGAACCCTGGTCATGGCGTCGAGAACGGCCCGGGCAAAGGTCTGCTCATTGTATACTTCGCGGGCGGCCGACCGCATCTCGGCACCGTTGCCCGATTCGAGCCGGGAGATCAATTCGGCGTAAGGGTTCTTCACGACAGCCGGGGTCGTTTTCGGAGCCGGCTTCGGCGCGACTGTGGCTGCCGGTTTCGGTGCGACCTTCGGTGTCGCCTTGGCAACCTTCTTGACCGCCGGCTTCACTTCCGGCGGCGCTGCCTCCCTGGCGGCGACCGGCTCTGGCTTCGTTTCGGCGGTCGCCTCTTTCGGCTCATCCGCCGATTGTTCGGCAATCTCGGTCTCCGCTGAAGAGAATAACGAACTGAAGGTGCCGGCCGGCAGCGACCAGACCGCGGCGCCAATAACAACCAGGCCGAGAACCAGCAGCCCGATCAGCAACGGCTTTTTCGAAGCCTGATCGGAGCCGCTCTTGCTCCCCTTGGTGACGACATCGAGGTGGGCACCGCCATACGGATAGCTGAGCTCATCAATCTCTTCTTCACCGACATCCTCCGGAACCAGGCGGGCCCGGGTAAAGCGCGGAATCTGCCAGATCTTGACCGGTTCGGAAATCCCCTTGAGCTCTCTCAGACCGACCTCGACACAGGGAACCTCGGCCTTGTTCATCGCCAGGTAAACCGCTTCGCTCAGGTAGATTTCATCCTGCGGGGTGATACTTTCGATCCGGCTGGTCAGGTTGACCGCTTCGCCGAAGACATCGTTGCGGGCAACCCGCACTTCACCGAGGCTTGCTGCAATCCTGATATGCAGCTTCTGTTCAGGCATCGATTTACGATTAAAATCGTAGAGGGCATCCTGCATCGCCATCGAGCAGAGCATGCCGTCGGTCGGCGACCGGAACACCAGCAACAGCGCATCGCCGATGGTCTTGACAACCTTGCCGCCGAAACTGCGGATAATCGGAAAGAGCAACTGGTTATGCAGGCTCAGCATCTCCTTCTGCTCTTTACGTGAAAGGCGCGAAGTCGCTTCGGTATAGCCAACGATGTCGGTCAGAATAATAGCCAGATTTTCAGTTTTCATAGTTATTCCATGGCAAAAGGGAAATATCTAAAATTTATAAGATTTTAATGGCGTGTTGTCAACTTTTAGAAAATGAAACCGGAAGAGCAAATTTTAACGCAGAGGCGCAGAGACGCAAAGAAAGTCAAGCCATGATTAAAGGATTCCGGTTTAAAGATCGAACCCCAAAAGCGTTCCCGCTTTTTGCTTTCGATTTTCTTTGCGGCGTCAGCCTGCGTCTCTGCGTCTCTGCGTTAAGAAAGATTTTTATGAATACGGTTTTAACGCATGACTACAACTACAAAGAAGCTGAGAAGGCAAATTCTTTTTGGGGTTCAGGTTTACCCTGCGGCGTCAGCCTGCGTCTTTGCGTTAAAAAGGATTTTGATTAAAAGACTATTCCCCGTAAATCACCAGCGTATGCGAACGCCAGATACTGAAGATAGTGAAGGTTTCCATGTCGGCGAAATAGACCTTCTGCAACCCGTTTTCGCGGGCGATTTCCCCGATAGCGTTGGTATTGACCTCGGTATAAAGGCCGATATTGGTGAACGGTTCGCGGATCCGGATAATCTCTCCCTCCCCCTTGCCGTCGACGACCGGGGTACTGTCGAGATCGATGGAGTACGGCACGACCGTATTCGTCACCAGGTAGCCGGTGATCGGATCCTGGCCGAGCACGGCGCAACCGCCGAGCAGCACTGCAAGCAGGATGATTGGGCAAAGCTTTGTCATTCAGTCACCGTAGACGACGATCGTCCGGCGCACGTAAAGACCGAAGAGCAGGCTGTACACTTCGACATCGGCATGCTTGAGAGTGGTGATACCGCCGTTTTTCGCCGCCGCCGCATAGCCGGCATCGCCCCAGGCCGCAACCCAGAACAGGCTGTAATTGCTGGCCCGTCCTGTTTTCGTGCCAAGATCGGTGTTGTTGAGATCTTCATCGTACGGGGAGCGGGTATCGATATAGGCGCAGGCCGACAGGGCGAACAGCAGGGAAGCGAGCAGAATCAGGCGGAGTGTGCGCAGCATTAAAAGTATCCTTTCCGTTGAGTACCAAGAGAAGTCGCCACAGAATACGTTCAAATTTACCGGAAGTCAAAACCGCAATCGCATGGAGCCGCAATACGTCAATCCAATTCATACTCCGGAAGTTGCACCTTATTAAGAATCGGCCAGTATTTCCGTTTCCACAATTCGGAATTCGGATCATCATCCCAGGGGACAGGCTCGACAACCAGGATGTACCGTTCATACATCTCCAGCTCGAGGCGATAGAGCGTCCGCACCTCATCAATGAACATCGCGTCGATGGTCGCAGCGTAACAGGTGAAATCGATGGAATCAACGGTACGGCAGGTCACCTTGGCAAAGAAGGAATGGCACCCCATGACGTTATCCAACCGATAGAATTGCCCCGCTTGCGCCAGGGCTATCGATGGAAGCAAAAGTAAAAACAATAACAGTCTGCTGATCATATCAACCTCCTTCCGGTTGTCCTGGCCTTAAGCATACCGACCGGCGCGACACAATAAGTCACAGGCAAAGTTCTGTGCGGTTGCAGAAGTGATGCTATACTACAGGTATGACAGACTGTTCATGGAGGTGTTATGTCTTATTCGAATGAAACCGATTGCAAAGATCCGCAAGGGCACTGGAAGCATTTGTGTGAATTGCGCAAGCAGGGAAAAGAAGATGAGTTCAAGGACCTGATGCAGGATCCCGGCCATCGCTGTCTCAATTGCAACGCCGTCGCCAAACATGCCGAGAATCTCTGCAATCCGAGTACGATCGTTAAAATTTAAAAAGCGAAAAGCAGTTTACAGTTGGCAGTTGGCTGTCTTCAGTTTTTTCTTACAGCTTACAGCTTACAACTTACAGCTTACAACTTACAGCTTATAGCTTATAGCTTACAACTTACAGCTTACAGCTTACAACTTACAACTTACAGCTGATAACTGCCCCCTGATAACTGATAACTATCTTTTAACATTCTTCCGCTCAATCTTGCCGACGCCGAGCATCTTCTTGATCTCTTCGACGCTTTTTTCGTAGACGATCTCCCGGCCCATGACATTGCCGACATAGGCCCGACCGTTTTCGGTCGGCAGCAGCTTGCACTTGACGTTGTGGATCCCTTCGCCGATTGCCACCGTGATAACGTGGGGGTTGATGTCAATCACGGCAACTTCGATCCCTTTGCCGGCTTCCGATTGCACCGTAATCTTGTCAATTGCCATTGCCCGCCTCTCCTTTTCCAGCTTCGACATCGATCCCCTTCTCGTTCAGACGCTGGTAGACCCGTTCGAGCAGCCGCTCGCTGAACTGCGCGGTCCAGGCCCGGAAATACGGCAGGCTCTCGCCGGCAATCTGTTCGCTGACCTGTTGGGATTTTCTGGCAACGTCGGTTCGATAGAAGGTCAACAGTTGATGAATCTCTTCCGGGGTATAGTAGCGCCGGTAGATCGGGACCAGGTGGTCAAGCAGACGCTGCTCTTCGTCGGCAATGATCAGGTCGATTTCCTCGGCAACAATCGGCCCGGCCAATTCCGGCGGGATCTGCCGCCCGGCCAGGAACGAATTCATCTGGCTGCTGTTGGTCTCCCTGACGCTGGCGATGATGCGGCTGGTCAGGCTGTAGCGGACCAGCTCGGCCGCTTCGGCAAGCCGGGCATCCTCGGAAATCGGTACTTGCGGTTTATTGGCGGCGCAGCCGGCAAGGTTTAACAGGAAGAACAGAACGATGATAAAACGCATCAAAACTCCTGACGATGAGAGGTATGACTGATCCTACGCCGGAAGGGAGAGGTTGGCAAGCTTCTTAATCGCGGGACCACCAGAGCAGACCGGCGAGCAGCGCCGGGCCGGCAAATCCGGGCAGACTGACCCAGACCGGAATCAGTTTACCGCCGACCATCAGTTCGGCACCGGTCAGCAGGCGACAGAGATGGGCAAGCGAGATGATCAACAACAGGGCGATCACAATCGTCAAGACGCGCTGCCGCACCTTCTGCCTGCTCTGTCCCCGCCTCTGTTTATTCAATTCCGACATACCGGATCCTTGCCGGCTATTGACTTGCGAGAAGCGATTGGTATTCGTCATGCTTGTCGATATATGCCTTGATAAACGGGCATTCGGGAACAATTTTCAAATCCTCGGTTTTGGCAAAATCGAGCGCCGCCCGGACCAGCTGGCTGCCGACGCCCTGGCCGCCGAGTTCGTCCGGCACTTCGGTATGGGTCAGAACGAGGACGCCATCGTCATAGCGGTAGCGGATGATTGCCAGGTGGCCGCTCAGCTCGGCCTGGAATTGTTGATCGGTCAGGTTATTGGCTACGTCGATACTCATGGTCGAATCTCCCTGATTAATGCTGTTACCGAAAGGTTAACCCTCTGCGGCAGGAAGGCAAGAACAAAATGGACGGATTGCAGATAAGAATGAAGGAGCCTGCCCTTTTAATCGATTTCTATTCCCAGTGATCACCGCGCCGGCGGTGCAGTTCGACTTCAATCGGCTCGACCCGCCCCTGGCTGTTGATGAACGAGCTGAGCAGACCACTGACGATACTGATGATCAGCGAACCGAGCAGCGCCGAGCCAAACCCGGAGACGACCAGGCCGCCGATCACACCCGAGGTCATCTGCAGCAGGAAGGCATTGATCACAAAAGTGAACAGGCCGAGGGTCAAGACGTTGATCGGCAGGGTCAGCAGCAGCAGGATCGGCCGGAAAAAGGCATTCAAGAAGCCGAGCACCATGGCGGCAAACAGGGCGGTACCGAGACCGCTGATTTCAATACCGGGAAACAGGTAAGCAGCGATGATGATGGCGGCCGCCAGGATCAGCCAGCGGAGCACGAGACCTTGCATGAATAAAAACCTCCTTACGTCGATAATGGATCGTTAAAGGGATTCTAACGTATGCGCGCGAGCATACAAGGGCGAATGTTGCCCCTACTGTGATGTCTCGTTATCTTGCGAGACATCTGCACCTTCATTAAGTCCTGTCATCCCCGACCCTGATCGGGGATCCAATGTGGTTGATCGTCCTGTTTAACGGAGAGCCGGAGAGTGGCGGAGTTCGGAGAGATATTCAAATCCTTCCAGGTAATATTCTTTGCCACGAAGACACGAAGACACGAAGTCACCAAGGAAAGCTAAATTTAATAGGTATTGAGTTTAAACAAAAACCATTAGCCGCTGATCACAATCAAATCAATATTTAACGCAAAGACGCGAAGACGCAAAGAAAGTCGAGTTTCAATTCGTTTTATTGTTTCAATCAGTTCTATTTGTTAAAACACAACCAGTCCAACCAATCCAACGCCCCTGTTCTCGCCCCCCTCTCCGTTAACATGCTTTAGACCTTATCAGCGCCCATCTGCGTTCATCCGCGGCTAATTGATGTTTTGGTTCCCTTCGTGAACTTGGTGCCTTAGTGGCAAAAAAAAGATTTTGAGTTTGATGGCACACCCTGAGCAGAGTGTCCCGATTGAAAAATCAAGGAATCATAAAAAAACGGCAACCTTCAGGCAACAATAACCTGCCCGATGAAGATTTCTTCAATGTTTGTCAACCGGAGAGAACCTCGGATCGTCTATATTGCATCAGAAGATTAACGTAAATTAATTTTATACCTTGAAAATGCCCGCATTAGAGATAACTTGTTTTTATCGCGGCACAAAGAAGTAGCCGAAAAGGAGAACAAAATGAAACGGTACATGAAAATTGTCGTAACCGGACTATTAGCCCTCCTGGTTTTTACCGCTCCAACCTGGGCTCGTGGTGCCGGCGCCGGTTCCGGCGCTTCCGGTGACAATGCCGGAGCAGGCATGACCGAAGATGGCTATGGCAGCCAGAATCAGAATCAGAATCAGAATCAGAATCAGAATCAGAATCAGAATCAGAATCAGAATCAGAATCAGAATCAGAAT
>PKUH01000042.1 GCA_002869615.1 Desulfuromonas sp.
ACGGTCAGGACAACCTCTTCGACGCGACCGCCTGCTTCGGTCAGCGCCGCGGCCAGACCGCCGACCTGGTCCGGTTCACCGGTCAGGCAAAACCGGGTCTGGCCGAGCGAAAAATGGCTGTCGAGCATCGCGTCCTGAAGCCGTTTGCGCCAGCGGATGATCGACGGGTGCGGCTCTTTCTTACCGGAGAGCTTGAGCAGAAATTCGGCGAGCTCATCGGTCGCCGTCAATCCGCAGAGATGCCGGAAATGCCGGTGATTCATCCCCGGGTTCTTCTTCAGCAGCGCCACCGCGCCGGGCTGCATTGATGCGCCGATGGAGATAACCGTGCCGGCATTTGCAAGTTCGCGGATCGTCGCGACCGGCGTGCCGCCGCTTGACAGGGCCGCCTGTTTTTCGCCGAGATGGCCGTCGAGGGAAGTCGAGAGATCCGGCAGGGCGTGAACCTCGAATCCGAACAGCTCGATAAACTGCTTGATCTTTTCGACCTCGATCGCCTGCAGCGAGACATGCGGCAGGATGATGATTTTGTCGGTATCGGTTTTCCCGACCGGTGCAACCAGCTGGTCGATGATCGCAGCGGTCGCTTCGCCCCAGCCCGATTCGAAGCCGCCTTCGTAATCGGGCGTGTTGACATGCACTACCGGGAAGTCGACCTCGGAGGCGATGGTCCGGATATCGTCGCCCTTGGTTTCGGTGAGGCCGGTGGTGAAGAGCCCGATCAGATCCGGCGTCACTTTTTTCGTAATATTCTTGATGGACTCAACAATGTTGTAGCCGCCGCCATCGAGGATCGCGGTCACGTCGGTCACCGCCGTCGTCTGGATGGCAATCGGCTCGGAGAAGTGACGGGTAAAAAAGACCTTGCTGAACGAGGTGCAGCCCTGGCCGCCGTGCATCAGCGGCATGCAGCGGTCGATGCCGAGAAAGGCGAGGGTGGCTCCCATCGGTGCCGAAAGCTTGATCGGATTGACCTGCAGCGGTTTGGTCATGCGTTGTTCTCCCATGGCGCTTTTTTTGCAACATTTCGGAAGACCGGGTTTTCGAGCGCGTTCTTCAGGTCTTCGGCCAGGTTGATCAGGCCGTTATAGGCGCCATAACTCTTCTTCTTCTCCTGGTTAACGTCGGCGAAGGCGATCCCTTTTTTGATGGCGGTGTAGAGTGAGCGGCCGCCGGCAAGCAGGAGATCGGCGCCGGTCTCCTCAATCAGTTTGGCCTGCTCGGCGCCGGGATTCATCATCAGGACGCCGTTTTCGCCAAGTGTCTGCCGGGCTTTCTCGCGGTCGTCCTCGGTCGCTTTCTTGACTGCCGTGGCAACAACCTTGATCCCGAGGTCCTGCAGGGCGGCGGCGATCGACCAGGTCTTGTTGCCGCCGGTGTTGAGCACCGCCTTCTTGCCCCTGAAGAATTCGCGATACGGTTTCAGCTTTTCAGCAAGCGCCGCTTCTTCGCGCCGGATCAGTTTTTTGGTCCGCTCGACCAGGTCCGGATCGCCGAGAGCTTCGGCGATGGCGAGCAGCCCGTTGCTGGTGTCGCGGGTGCCGTAAAAAGAGAGTGAGATTGACGGGATACCGTAGCGCTCTTGCATCTTGCGGGTCACTGAAACCAGCGACTTGGCGCAGACGATGACGTTCAGTTTCGCCCGGTGCGCGGTGCGGATATCGGCAATGCGGCCGTCACCCGAGAGGGTTGAGAGCACCCGGATGCCGAGCTCATCGAGTAGCGGCGTATATTGCCACATGTCGCCGGTGACGTTATATTCGCCGATCAGGTTGATATCGAAGGGTGTCGTCTCTTCCGGTTCCCTGGTGCCGACCAGGTGCATCAGGGCGGCTTCACCGCCGAGACGGCTACCGAGGTTCTTGCTGCCGACAAAGCCGGGGGCGTGCACCGGCACGACCGGGAGCCCATGCCGTTCGGCCGCCTGCTTGCAGATGGCGTCAAGATCGTCACCGATCAGGGCGGTCACACAGGTCGCGTAAACGAAGACCGCCTCCGGTGCGTAGCGGGACACGATGTAATCGATCGAATCGCCGACCTTCTGTTCGCCGCTGAATACGACGTCGTTGATATCAATGTCGGTGGTGAAACCGATCTGGGTCATGTCAACGCCTGGCCAGCTGGTGCCGGTGGCGCGGGTTTCCCACGAGGAGCCGAGGCAGGTCATCGGTCCGTGCACCAGGTGGGCGGCGTCGGCAAACGGGAAGAGGGTGATCTGCGCCCCTTCGAAGGCACAGCCGCCGGTGGTCGCTCCCGGAGTCGGGGCGTTGCAGGCAGCTTTTTTAGTTGCGTTGTGGCTACAGGAACTTTCGTTCAGGAGTTCCCGGACATTCGGTTTTGTGCTCAAAAGGTCTGCTCCTTGTTGTTTGGATACAGCCCCGTCACATCCTTGGGAGGGTTATTGTCCGGCAACTTTGACGGTCGATATTTATTTATACTCCCTCTATAGAGCAAAAGGCTTGCCAACTCGAAATAGAGAAAAAAAGTGGTTTTTTAAGGTTTTAGCTAGAAAATCAGATCATAAAAAAGACATGTTGCATATTTTTTATACAATCTCTTTTCGAAAGAACCGGTGATGCACCCTGTTTTTAGCGGTTTACGTTTGGGCATGCAGTTTGCTCTAGGAATATAGAGAGCTGTCTCACGTCAAGCCGTAAAGACAATCTGAAAGGCAGCTTTAACGCAGAGACGCCGAGACGCAGAGAAAGGCAAGTGCTTTTCAGGGTTTTAGAACTTTAGTTAAAAGCACTATAGCTTTCCGTTTTGTTTTTCTCTGCGGCGCCAGCTTGTGACTCTGCGTTAAGGAAGTATTTGCTGTTTAGCCTGTCGTTTTTGCGTGGGACTGATCTTGAAATAATTCGGCAATGATGCCGATAAGAGTGGCAACGCAGCCCCGCGGACTTTTGAGCTCCGACGGGGCTTTTTCGTTTTTCAAGGAGAATATGATGGTCAACAATCGGGAAATCATCATTGACGACACAACCCTGCGTGACGGAGAGCAGACCGCCGGGGTGGTCTTCAGCCGTGAGGAGAAAATTAAAATCGCCAGGACCCTCGATGAAATCGGTGTCGGCGAACTCGAATGCGGTATTCCGGCAATGGGCCGGGATGAGCAGGCCTCGATCCGGGCCCTGGTTGATCTCGGGCTCAGGGCGCGACTGATCACCTGGAACCGGGCAGTTATCTCCGATATCCGGTCTTCAATCGATTGCGGCGTGACAGCCGTCGATATCTCCCTGTCGGTTTCCGATATCCATATTGAAAAGAAGCTCGGCGAGTCGCGCCAGTGGGTGAAGGAGCAGCTCAAGGTCGCCCTCGGTTATGCCAAGCAACACGATCTCTATGTCTCGGTCGGCGGCGAGGATGCGAGCCGGGCCGATCTCGAGTTCCTGGTCGAGTTGATGCAGATCGCCAAGGCCGAAGGGGGCGACCGCTTCCGTTTCTGCGATACCCTCGGTGTCCTCGATCCCTTTGCGACCTACGACAAGGTCAAGTACCTGGCCGACCGCGTGGCGCTCGACCTCGAGGTTCACACCCATAATGACCTCGGCATGGCAACGGCCAATGCTGTCGCCGGTATCCGGGCCGGCGCCCGCTTTGTCAACACCACGGTCAACGGTCTCGGCGAGCGGGCCGGCAACGCTGCTCTCGAGGAGGTGGTGATGGCGCTCAAACATGCCTGCGGCATCGAATCGGGAATCGACACCAGTCGTTTTGTCGAACTCTCGCGCCTGGTCGGCCAGGCGAGTTGCCGGCCGGTGCCGGAGTGGAAGGCGGTGGTCGGGGAAAAGGTCTTTTCGCATGAATCGGGCCTGCACACCGACGGCGTGTTGAAAGCCCCGGAAAACTACGAGGGGTATGATCCGGCCGAAGTCGGCCTGTCGCGCCACCTGGTCGTCGGCAAGCATTCGGGTCGAAACGGCCTCAGTGCCCGCCTGGCCAGCCTCGGCATAGAATTGAATATAATGGAGCTTAAAGACCTTCTCGAGCAGGTCAGGTACCTGGCCCAGATCCGAAAACGACCATTGACCGACCCTGAACTTCTGGCTCTCTGCGCGATACCACGGGTCGCCTGATTCGAGACCTCTTGACGTTGGTTTAATCAACCGGGCAGTCGATTTGTCGATCTGTTGCTGAATGCTATTTCACAGACTCTTTGACCGATTCCTTCACTTCCTCTGCTGCCTCGTCAATCTTTTCACCGGCTTCTTCCATCGGACCATCCTGGGTGAGCTTGTCCTCGATCGTTTCCTTGGCCTCTTCGACCTTGTCTTTCGTCTGCTCAACCGCCTCGTCGATTTTGGCTCCTGCTTTTTCGGCCGGCCCTTTCTGTTCACAGGCCGTGAGCAAGAACATCAACCCGAATGATAAAACAACGACCAGTATCAAAAACAGTTTACGCATCTACTTATCTCCTTTTCCGCTACCTGTCGATGAAGTATTCAATAAAACTTCCGCGATTCATTCAGTAGCCAGTATTAAAAGTTTCCATCAAATCCTAACAGGCATTGACGCGATGACAATGAGGGGAATGCCCTCTTTTCTGGTGGAAAAAATCTGCTTTTAGCGGGATCGATGGCGCCACGCCGGCAGGCACCCACTGAGCGTTGGACATCTTCTGCTAATTTCTCCGGCCCGGAGATCGGTTGCGTAATCGATAGAGATTTGACAACCACCGCCATTCTGACGTATACAGGAGCGCCGATTATCGCCTGAGCGAATCGGCGACAGGTTTCTCCCTGTGCGGTCCACCAGATCCCTGACCTGTTCCTGGCAAAAAACCCGTTATCCGAAAGTGAGATTCTAATTCGATGATGAACCTGAAACCTGAGGTTGTCGCTCAGTTGGAGCGCGTACTCGGCTCGGTTGAAATGTTGTTGCCGAAAGCGGTTAAGTCGCTTGACTGGGCT
>PKUH01000043.1 GCA_002869615.1 Desulfuromonas sp.
ATCATAACGGAAACGGGGCATTGTCCCCCGGATCCAGATAAAGACAAATGAGACAGCAAGAACCTTGATCAAAAACCAGATGACCGGCGGCAACAACGGCCCATGCCAGCCACCGAGGAAAAAGACCGTGGTCATCGAGCCAAGGATAATCATGTTGATGTATTCACCGACAAAGAACAGGCCGAAACGCATCCCTGAGTACTCGGTATGAAAACCGGCGACCAGTTCGTTCTCCGCTTCCGGTAAATCAAATGGCGTTCGCTTCGACTCGGCGGCGATGCTGAAAAAGAAGATCAGGAAAGAGACCGGGTGCAGCAGGGCAAACGGAACGGTTTGCTGGGCCATGACAATCTCGGTCAGTGAAAATGACTTGGCCGCCATGACAATCGGCACGATGGCAAGGCCCATCGAGAGTTCGTACGAAATGAGCTGCGCCAGCGTCCGGATCGAAGCGAGCAGTGCATACTTGGAGTTCGAAGCCCAGCCGCCGAGGACGACACCGTAAACCGCCAGCGATGAGAGTCCGAGAAAATAAAGAACACCGATATTGAGATCACAGACGACGAGAGGAAGCTGCCGACCGAAAATTTCGATGGTCGGACCGAACGGCACCACGGCAAAAGACATCAGCGCCGTCAGGGCGGCCAGGGCCGGTGCGACCAGGAAGATATACCTGTCGGCACCGGTCGGAACGACATCCTCCTTGGTCAGCATCTTGATCAGATCGGCCATTGGCTGAAACATGCCGAAGGGACCGACCCGATTCGGTCCGTGACGCATCTGCATCCGCGCCAGAATCTTCCGTTCAGCAAGAACCAGATAGGCGGCAAGGGTCAGAATCACGCCGAAGATCAGCCCGAGCTTGACGGCAATCAGTACACCTGTGATCAGCCATTCGGTCATCTATTTGCCCTCTTTCAGCAAGCGACAACTGAAGGTGCCGGCACCCGGCAGAAAGACGCCGGCCCCGGTCCTGTCAAAATAAGGAAGCAGTACCAGTCCGGGCACCGCCCGTTGGTCAATCCGGACCGGGATATGCAGATGGCCGAGGGCGCTGTGCAAGACAACAGTCTCCCCGTCCTCAATTCCGATCTCTTCGGCATCGATGCCGGAAACAATAATGTGTGGAGTTGCCCGGACTTCATCGAGAGTCGGCGAGTTGGCCGCCAACGTGCCGCTGCCGAGCAGATTAAAAATCGGTTGCAATTGCATCTGGTTGGCATCGCCAGCCGGGAAGGCCTGTTCGGGGGGCGGCGGTGCCATTCCGCCGGAAGCACAGACCGCAGCCGGGGTCTCTCCCAAACCGTAAAACCGGCTGTCCGATGTGGCGATTTCATTACGAAGCGCATCGAGATCATTTTCCCGTTGCAGCCACTCGGCCAACAGGCTGACTGCTGATACCGGCTCCGCACCCGGTGTCGACAGACTGAATGTGCGTGGGGGATGATCTCCCTGGCCGGTCACCTTCAGCGGCTCGCCCGGTTCCATCACCCTGTTGAAAGGCTGCATCCGCCCTTCACAGTTGACATAAGTCCCGGCCGATTCGACCGGTGCGGTCGTCGGCAGAAAGACATCGGCCCGCTTGACCGCCTCTCCCCCTACGTAATCCATGACAATGAGAACTTCGAGTCGCGACAGTGCCGCCTGAATCCTTGCCGGGTCCGGGTATTCCCGGAACGGGTCGCTTTCGAGACAGACAAGACCACGAATATCGCCATCGAGAATGCCGTCGAGGATGGATTCGAAACCGGGGCCTTCACCGGCCAGCATGGCGGCACCATAACTGTTCGGCCCGGGCAGATGGAGAAAGGTCCGGCAGGTTTTCGGAAACTTTTCAGCCAAATCGAGCAGGGCGTGAACACCTGTCGCCTGCAGCAGATCGGCGCCGCCGGTCAGGATCGGCCGCTTTGCCTGTTGCAGCCGCTGGCCGACCCCTTCGAGGATAAGTTTTTCCTGGCGCGTCAGGCCATCGACCGGCGATCCGGCCAGGGCCTGCAGGACCAGCGGCAGTTTTTCCGGCAGGGTCACCAGGTGCGAGGCCTGGAAAGGCAACTCCACCGGCCGGGAATCGATCACCGCAACATCTGCCCCGTTGCGTACGGCCTGGCGAATAGCGGCAGCAAGCATCGGCGCTTCGTTGAGCGGGTCACTGCCGACCAAAAGGATAAAATCACTCTGGCGAAGATCTTCCTGGCTGACACTCTCCATCTGGCGGCGGGCGGCCCAGACCCGGGCGGCCCGGTCACGTTGCGGGTGGCACTCGAAAACAAGATGATTTGAACCGTATTCGGAAGAGAGTTTTTTCAGCAGGTAATTCGCCTCAAGAGAGGCGCGGCTCGAGCCGAGCCAGGCTACGGAGTCGCCGCCGAGATCACCGGTCAAACGCTCAATCGCCGCCCGGCTCAGACGCAATGCTTCTTCGCGGATGGTTTCAGTTCCGCCCGCTTTCGGTCTCCGCGGCCGCAATGGGTTATTAACGTAACCGTATCCAAAGCGCCCACGGTTACAGATGAAATGACCGTTAACCTCTTCATTGATTCCGGATCGGATGCGCTGCAATTCGCGGTATCGCGCTCCCGGAATTGTGGCGCAGCCGAGCGAGCAATGCGGACAGACCGAATCACTCTCCTGCAGATCCCAGTATCGGCTTTTGAAGCGGAAAGTCTTATCGGTGAAGACACCGGTCGGGCAGACATCGGCCAGGTTCCCGGAGAACTGGCTGGTCAGCCGCCCGGGCTGGAAACGACCGTAAAAGACCCGGTTGCGCGATCCCATGACGCCGAAGTCAGTGCCGCCGAAATAGTCGCGATAGGTGCGCACGCAACGATAACACTGGATACAGCGGTTCATCTCCTGCTCGATAAACGGCCCGAGATCCTGGTTGACATAGGTTCGCTTTTTACCGCGATAATTCCGGATACTGTGCCCACCGGCGATCGTCATGTCCTGTAACTGGCATTCGCCCCCCTCATCGCAGACCGGGCAATCGTGCGGATGGTTGATCATCAACAGCTCGATCATATTCTGACGCAGCTCAACCGCCGTTGGCTCGAGGGTATTGACGACCATGCCATCGGCCGCCTCGACCAGGCACGACATCTGAACACCGCGCGTTTGCCCCGATTCGATATGCACGGCACAGAGCCGACAGGCACCAACCGCCCCGAGCGCCTTGTGGTAACAGAAGTGCGGTACCACGATACCGAGTTGCTCGGCCGCTTCGAGAACCGTTG
>PKUH01000044.1 GCA_002869615.1 Desulfuromonas sp.
ACTTAATTGGCCGCGATGAAAATCTATCAAGGTCTGTTGTTAACCCTTGAAACTGAAAAGGGTCAAAGGCTTTTGCCTCGCGAAGGTGCCTGATCAGATCCTGATTTAAATCCATTTAATCATGAAGAAATCATGAGGCTAAATAGATTGTGGTTGTAAGAGCTGAAAAGCTAAGGACATTGCCACGGATGAACACAGATGAGCACGGATAAGACTGTAAACAACCCTTTTGATTTTATTAATCTGTGAGTATCTGTGTATATCAGTGGCTGGAAGTGTTGGATGAATTGGTTAGATTGGTTGGATTTTAACAAATAAAACTGATCGAACCAGTAAAACAAATTAAAACAAAGCTTAAATTAAAACAAAGCTTATTTAACTCTCCCGCTCTCCGCCTCTCCATTAATATTGGTTTCGCTTTGCAAATATTGTTTTGATTCTGATCAGCGGTGAAAAAGACTGGCCCTGGATTGGTTCAGCCTTTACTCCCAGCCGCTCTCCGGAAATCCCTGACCCGGAGCTGTACTTCGGTTCGCCCCTTCCAGTGGTTCAATTCCGGCACAAAAAGCAGTTCGACTTCGCCGACCAGCTCATCCTGTCGCTCAGCCAGGCCGAAGGCGATGCAGGAAATGGTATAGGCATCCTGGCGGGCGGTAAATTTCAAATGCCTGTCGCCCACGACTTTCAGACCGGAAACAGCGACGTTGCGAACAACAAATTGCGGTGACGGATTCCCCATGCCGAACGGCGACAAGCGGTCTAGTTCATTGATTGCTTCGGCCGTCAATTCCTCAATAAGGACTTCACCGTCATACCCGACAAGAGGCCGGTCCGGCTCCGCTTGCTGACGAATAACTGCCTGTTCGAATGATTCGCTAAAATGGTCAATCGCGTTGCTATCGAGTGACAGTCCGGCTGCAGCAGCGTGACCGCCATAGCCTTTGAGATGACCGGAACACTCCTGCAACGCCTGATAAAGATCGATATCACGGGTCGACCGGCCAGACCCTTTGGCCTGTCCGTTTTCTATTGCAAGCAGGAACGTCGGACGATAGTAACGCTCGACAAGACGGCTCGCGACGATCCCGATCACTCCGGGATGCCACTCCGGGTCAGCCAGCACGATCGTCCGGCGTTCTTCGGAAAGTTCGGCGACTCCCTTTTCCGCCTGGCGCAAGGTTTTGACTTCGATATTCTGCCGTTCCCGATTAAAATCATCGAGCAAGGCGGCAATCTCGGCCGCCTCGTCATTATCGTCGCTCAATAGCAGCCGGACCCCGAGAGCTGCATCTTCAATCCGTCCGGCGGCATTGAGGCGGGGTCCGAGCTTAAAGCCGACGCTGCCGGCATCAATATCATTGATCCCGGCAACCGCTTTGAGAGCACCGACGCCGATCCGCTTTCCGGAATTCAGAACCTTCAAACCACTCTTTGTTAACAGCAGATTCACACCGATCAGCGGCACAATGTCGGCAATCGTCCCCAGCGCAACCAGGTCGAGTGAATACCTGAGATCCGGTTCCGGACACGCAGTATCGAAAAAGCCGTCTTCACGCAACGCCTTGCGCAGGGCAACAAGCAGAAAGAAGGCGACCCCGACACCGGCCAGATTCGGGTCTGGAAACCGGCAATCGGGCAAGTGCGGGTTAATGATCGCATACGCTTTCGGTAAAACGTCCGGCGGTTGATGATGATCGGTAATGATCAGATCGATCCCGTAGCCGGCAGCAACTGAAGCTTCCTCGACCGCAGTCACTCCGCAATCGACCGAAACAACGACCGAGACGTTTTGGGCCGCCGCCTTGTCAATCGCCGCCGCGGACAGACCATAGCCATCCTTGAGACGCAGCGGTATATGGTATCCGACTTCAGCGCCGAGTTTGTCCAGGAATTCGACCAGCAGCGCAGTCGCGCTGATGCCATCGACATCATAATCGCCATGCACCAGAATCTTCTCGTCGTTCCTGATCGCCTTAACCAGCCGGGAAACGGCCTTCTCCATGCCAGCCATGAACGACGGATCGGGCAGCAAGGAGAGATTTCCTTCAAGAAAAGTCCTTGCTGAAGCGGCATCGTCAATTCCACGCAGCAACAGAAGCCGGGCCAGGATCTCCGGGATTTTCAGGGTCGTCGCAAGAGCGGCAACCTCTTCTGATCCGATTGCCGCGCTCCTGACCTCCCATGCCCTGTTCCTTATCGGTTCCATTGCGGGCCGCTTGCCGGGTCGGGGGTTGAACGGATCGGCAAAATACGGACCTGCCCGAGGTAGGATTCGACCTGTTGATCAAAAAATGTTGCTCTGATTTGAACCGGTTCGGTCGCTCCCCAGTAATTCCGCGGCATGTTAAAATCATCAGGCACGTTCTCTCCGAGAAAAACATTCCGCTCATTTTCCATAATCGTGTTGTTCTCGATCAGGTAGTTGCGCGGATGGGAAGTGACGAAAAAACCTTTCCGGTTGCAGACGATATTATTCTTGCAGATAACCGGCTGACCGAAATGAAAGCGGATGCCGGTATCATTGTTGCGGATGAGATTGTTTTCGATCAGGATTTCACTGGAGTGGAAGCGGATCGCAACGAGATTCTCTTCAAAAATCGATTGTTCAATGTAAACGCGTGATTCCTGGCTGTGAATGGCGCTGTCAGCCTGGCGAAATATGGCATAGGCGAAGGAGGAGTCATTGGTCCCGACCAGATTGATGCCGCCCCAGCTGCCGGGCGGAGCGGTCGGGTCGGGAGAGCGGAAAATGATCGGCTGTTCAGCGGTCCCTTCGGCAATGATGGTGCCGCGAACAATCAACTCGCTCCCGGTGAAATGCGGATGATCAACATAGAGGTCATTCTCACCCGGCGGATAAAATACGATTTCCGTTCCGGGGGCAATTTCGAGGCGACTCCCCTTCTCGATCACGAGATCGCCTTTTATGTCAACCCGTCCCGACCATTGCAGATCACCGGACAGGGATTGACCACTGGGACGCCTGTCGAGACAACCGACCGCACCGGCGAAAACCAGGCAAAAGATTAACAGTATGCGTAGAGAACTGGTCATTTTACAATAAAAAGGCCGATCGACACCGGCGATCGGCCTGATTGTTTTATTGGGCACCGATTCCTTGCGGATGCGCCTTCATAAAGGCGATCTCCTTCTCGATGTTGCTGGTTGATGGACCGGCTGGAACCAGCTGCAGAAACTTTTCCCAGACTTCAATCGCCGCCGGGAAATCATTGAGATCGTAGCGATAGACGATCCCGAGATTATACATACTCTGGGTATGGTTGGGATTGATCTGAATCGCTTTCTCGAAATTGGCAACGGCGCGGTCATACCAGCCGAGCTTGCGGAACATCACCCCCTGGTCGGTCAGAACATTCGGATCGTTACCATCCAGCTCAAGGGCCTTGTCGTACGCCTCTACCGCCTGGAGAAACTGGTTCGAATCGAAGTAACTGTTGCCGAGCTGTACCCAGGCGGTCCGGTTTTCCGGCTCTTTGGCAACGACTTCATTGAGCATTTTTATTTTCTGGTCGTGGTTCTGCACCGGGGCGCTGGCTTGGGGCGGTGCCTGGGTCGACACCGACGAACTGCCGCCGCCCTTGTTGCCGACAATTATTCCGACCAGCAAACCGACAATCAGCGCAACTACGATAAAAAGAATGTTTTCTTTTTTCATGTCGTACTCCCGGCGGCCTTCCGGGCCGCCTTGAAATTATCCCAATATATCAGCAACGGGCTGGCTATAAAGATCGATGAGTAGGTACCGACCAAAACACCGATCAGCAGAGCGAAGGCAAAATCATGAATGACACCACCGCCGAAAACAAACAATGCAGCAACAACCAACAAGGTCGTCCCGGACGTTAAAATCGTCCGCGAAAGCGTCTCGTTGATACTGCGGTTAATAATTAAACCAAATTCTTCCTTGTGCATTTTGCCCATGTTCTCGCGAATCCGGTCATACACGATGATCGTATCGTTCAGTGAATAACCGATGATTGCCAGAAAAGCAGCGATAATCGGCAGGTCGATCTCCTTGCCGAAAACCGAAAAGGCCCCGAGCGTAATACTGATGTCATGGATCAGGGCGATGATGGCACCAATGGCGAAACGGAATTCAAAGCGCCATGTGATATAAAAAAGAATCCCGATCATCGCGTAAAGAATCGCCAGGAACCCTTTCTCCCGAAGGTCGGCACCGACTTTAGGCCCGACCATTTCGGAACGACGAAGTTCGACCATCTCGGCCCCGTATTTTGCCGAAAGGGCCAGGTTAATATCTTTATTCAAACCCTCCAGTTCCGAGCTGGTATTCGCGGCCCGTATCAAAAACTCATTGGCATTATCACCAAACGTCTGCACCACCAGGCCGCCCAGGTTGAGATCGGCAAGTGCTTCTTTAACTTCGGTCGGGCCGGTCTCCGTGCCGATCTTGATCTGCACGAGAGTTCCCCCGGAAAAATCGATGCCGTAGCTCGGGCCGCCGTTGACAACCAGTGAAGCGGCGCCGACAACCAGGATGACAATCGAAAAGAGGAGTGCCAGCTTTCTTTTGCCGACAAAGTCGATATTTATATCAGGTTTAATCAGTTGCATTGCGGTCTCCTCTATATACTCAGGTTCTTGACCTGTTTGCGGGACAGGAACAGGTCAAAGATCAATCTCGAAACAAAGATAGCGGTAAACAACGATGCCAGGATACCGACCGAGAGGGTTACGGCAAATCCCTGAACCGGACCGGTTCCGAACTGAAACAGGACGACTGCGGCAATCAGGGTCGTAATATTGGCATCGATAATCGTCAAAAACGCTTTACCGTAACCCGACTCGACAGCCAGGTGCGGCGGCCGGCCGGTTCTCAGCTCTTCTCTGATCCTTTCGAATATCAGAACGTTGGCGTCAACCGCCATGCCGACCGTCAGAACAATACCGGCAATACCGGGCAGGGTCAGAGTCGCTTTGAACAGGGAAAGCATTGCCATAATAAAAATCAGGTTGAGAACCAGCGCCACGTTGGCAATCAGACCGGCACCCCGGTAATAGACCAGCATCGCCAGAACAACCAGTAGAGCGCCGATCATGATCGAGGTTTTTCCTTTATTGATTGAATCGAGGCCAAGCGACGGTCCGACCGTCCGGTTCTCCAGGATATTAACCGGAGCCGGCAACGATCCGGCGCGCAGGACGATTGCGAGATCGGTCGCCTCCTGCTCGGAGAAGCGGCCGCTGATCTGGGCCGAGCCACCGGCGATCCGTTCCCGGATAACCGGTGCTGAATAGACCGAATCATCGAGGATAATCGCCATCTGCCGGCCAACGTTCGCCGCCGTAATCTGCTCGAATCGCTTGGCGCCGACCGAGTTGAAATCGATCGTGACGTAAGGCTCGTTAAAGCGGGTATCGATCCGGACCTGGGCATCCTTGAGGTAATCACCGGTCAGGCTGGTACGGGTTTCAACAACGATCGGTGTTTCGGTGACGGCACCGGTTTGCCGGTTGACATTCTTTTCGTACAGCAGCTCGGTGCCAAGCGGCAGATCGCCTTGAAGGGCATTCTCGATGTTGACATCGGAAACCACCATTTTGAATTCGAGACGGGCTGTTTTGCCGAGGAGTGATATGGCCCGATCCGGGTCTTCAACACCCGGCAGCTGGATCAGGATCCGGTTGCCGGTCTGACGCTGCAGAATCGGCTCACTGACGCCGAACTGATCAATCCTGTTGCGCAGTGTTTCGAGAGCCTGACGAACGGCATACTCGCGGGTCTCTTCGATATCCTGGTCACTGAGACGGAAATTCTTCTGAATGTAACCGCCTTCGCTGGTCAGGGTCATCGGCTCGAGGTTGCCGAACATTTCCGTCATCAGGCCATCAATCTCCTGCCCGGCCTCCTCGTCATAAACCGTGACGACCAGCCGGTCACCCGGCTGCCGTTCCACCCGTTTATAGATGATATCTTTTTCCCGCAACTGGCTTTCTACCTGATCGACAATTCCATCGATCCGGCTTTCGACAGCCTTGTCAACATCGACCCCGAGAACGAGATGCATTCCACCCTGCAGGTCGAGACCCTTCTGGATCGGGGAGAAGTTGTCAGTCCACCAGGCCGGCAGGCTCTCCTGCATAAAGGATGGAGCCAGAGCCATAAACGAGACAGCCAGGCAGATAATTACCAGCAGCCCACGCCATTTAATACTTCCGCTCATATCGGTTATTCTCTCCTCAACGGGTTTTGTTACTGTGCCGGTGTTGTCTCTGCCGAGTCCTGGCCTTTGCCGCCAACGATCGAGCTGCGGTTGACCTTGATCTTGACGCCGCTGGCTATCTCGACCATCACAACCTTCTCCTGCAGTCCGGCAACTTTGCCATGGATGCCGCCGGCCGTGACGACATCGTCACCGAGGGCGAGAGACTCAATCAGTTGTTTATGGGCCTTGGCCCGTTTCGACTGCGGCCGGATCAACAGAAAATAGAAAATGGCGAACATGATCACCAGCATGATGATCCCTTCGTAACCGCCGCCGCCCTGTTGAGCATTGGGGGCCATCGCATGTGCATCACTGACAAATAAATCGAGTAAATTCATTTCGTTCTCCTTTTTATCAAGAATAGTTAGAGTCTTTTCAGTTTAAATCGGCAGCTCGCCCGGCATGGAATTGTTGGCGAAACTGCATAAAGTTACCGGATTCTATTGCGGCTCTCATCTGCGACATCAGGTTGTGATAATAATGCAGATTGTGGTGAGTATTCAATACCGAAGCGAGAATTTCATGACTCTGATACAAGTGCCTCAGGTATGAGCGGCTGTAATTCCGGCAGACATAACAATCGCAGTCAGGATCAATCGGTTCCCGGTCATCCCGGTAACGGGCCTGCTTGATACTGATTTTGCCGAAGCTGGTAAATAACACACCATTTCTCGCATTGCGGGTCGGCATGACACAATCGAACATATCAGCCCCTCTGGCCACGGCTTCGACCAGGTTCTCCGGGGTCCCTATCCCCATCACGTATCGGGGAGAGTCCGCCGGCAGGTACGGCAAGGTATGTTCCATCATTTCATACATGAGTTCCGCACCTTCACCGACCGAAAGTCCACCAACAGCGTAGCCGTCGAATCCGATGTCAACAAGTTCTCCGGCACTCTCCCGGCGCAAGTCCGGGAACATGCCGCCCTGAACGATACCGAACAGCAAGGCATCATCATCGGCCGATTTTGCATCTTTGCAGCGACGGGCCCAGCGGCCGGATAGAGCTGTCGATTTCGCAGTATACTCGCGACTCGAAGGATACGCTATGCATTCATCGAAAGCCATGATGATGTCAGACCCGAGAGCCTCCTGAACGGCAATCGACACCTCCGGTGTCAGCTTGTGCGAAGAACCATCAAGGTGCGACTGGAAAACGACTCCCTCTTCGTCTATCTTGCGGAGATCCCCGAGGCTGAAGACCTGGAAACCGCCGCTGTCCGTTAAAATCGGCCGATCCCAGTTCATAAATTCATGCAAACCACCCATGGCTGCAATCAGCTCTTCACCGGGGCGCAGGAACAGATGATAGGTGTTGGCCAGAATGATCTGTGCACCGATCTCCTGCAGGGCCTCCGGCAGCATGCCCTTGACCGTCGCCTGGGTTCCGACCGGCATAAATACGGGAGTTTCGATCAAACCCCGTCGCGTTTCAAGCCGCCCCCGCCGGGCTGCCGATTCACCATCGGTATGCGTACATTCAAAATGATTTATCACAAATCACACCAAAATCTTTATTGAACGAGCATGCAATCGCCGTAACTGTAAAAGCGGTAACGGTACATGATTGCTTCCCGGTATGCATTCATTACAGATTCGCGACCGGCAAAAGCCGAAACCAGCATCAACAAAGTCGACTGCGGCAGATGGAAATTTGTCAGCAGGGCGTCGATTGCCTTGAATTCGTATCCCGGGTAGATAAAAATATCGGTGCGGCCGGGACCACTTCTGAGCTGACCTGCCTCTGGATCCCACGCTGCTTCCAGGGTTCTGGTTACGGTTGTACCGACGGCCACGATGCGACGGCCTTCATGCCTGGCCCTGCTGACAGCCTCGGCGGTGCGTTCGGAAATATTGAAGCGTTCTTCATGCATCCGATGATCGTTTATACTTGTTGCACGAACCGGCAAAAAAGTCCCGAGGCCTACGTGCAACGTCAGGTAATGAATTTCAACGCCAGCAGATGCCAATTTGTGCAAATAATCGTTACTGAAATGCAGTCCGGCAGTCGGCGCCGCCAATGCTCCCGCTTCGCGTGCATAGACCGTTTGATAGCGTTCCCGATCTTCGGGACCATCATCACGGCCGAGATAAGGAGGCAAAGGCATATGGCCAATCCGGTCAAGAGCAGCAGCAATATCATCCGGTCCGGTGAGGCGGATCAGGCGACACGGATGCTCCGCCCCGGCAATAATTTCGCCAACCAGATCCTCATCGAAGAATATCCGGGTTCCCGGCTTTAACGGTCTTGAACTCCGGCTCAAACAATCCCAGAGATCAGTTTCCGGATCGCGCACTTCATTCAGCAGAATTTCAACCCGGCCGCCGGTCTCTTTGTGACCATACAAGCGAGCCGGAATAACCCGCGTATCATTCAACAAAAGAAGGTCACCCGGATTTAAATAATTCTCCAGTGACCTGAACATCTCATGCTTGACAGATGATGAGCATTTATCGAGGACCAGAAGACGGGAATCGGTTCGTTCTTTTGCCGGAGTCCGGGCGATCAGGTCGGAAGGCAAATCATAATCAAAATCTGACAATTTCATGCTGTAAAAAGTGCTTTCCGTCCCCTGAAAATCCTGGCTCACTCAACCACAATTACCGGGCAAAGTCAATCCTGTTTTCAGGGCTCATTTCAGGAGGAAAAGCGGACCAGAAGCAGGCCGATGACCATCGCACTGAAACCAAAAAAGCGGAGAGTCGAATCCGGGAGTTGATGGATCCGGGCCAACATCTTTTTCGTTTTTTCCGGCGACAAAAACCAGGGCATTCCCTCAAAAATGAGTACAACACCGATTACGGAGAGCAAATACGACATTAAACCGACCTAACATTCCAACATTACGTGTTTTTTTGGCAAATATATTGCAAACTATAACTGCTGAACAATTGTATCATGCCAGCGTTGAGTCCCTGAAACTATACGGAGCGTCGGGATCAAGTCAAGAAAAACAACAAAATCGAAATGTTATTACTGTTTCAGGAACAGAATCCGGTGGAAAAATACTACTCTGAAATGTTAACAATAGGGGCTGACGTTTTTTATAGTTGCCAATGCCATACTGTTTTTTCAAGCATTACTGTTTTGCATTCGGCCTTTTAACGAACACCCATGTCGTAATTAAGGCAAGTACCCGTTCATGAATTCTCTCAAGTTTAAAATTATCGGCCTGATTTCCATAATCGTCATCGCTACTGCGTTGATCACGGCCTGGATCAATATCGGCACCCAGAAGTCGCTGCTGTTCAAATTTGCCGAGCAGAACAGTCGAGTCATCGGTGAAACCATCCGCAACAGTATCATCACCAATATGGCAGTCGGTCAGAACAGTGAGGTTGCACGGATTCTGGAAAAGATCAACCGGGAACCGGCCATCGAGGGACTTCGTATCTTTGATGAATCGGGAAGGATTCTGATTTCGGCACAACATTCGGAATTCGGTGACCTGATCAACTCGGCCGAGCTTCTGGCCTACCGCTCCGGACGCTTATCCTTTGAACAATCAGGCCCGGAAGGTGAATTTTACAGTTCGCTGACGCCGATCCGAAATGCCAGAACATGTCATGCCTGTCACGATCCGCAACAGGATGTCCTCGGCATCCTCAGCGTCAATTTGTCTCTTGATGTTCTCGACCTGCTTGAAGCAAGCGGCAAGGAAGCAACGATCTACACCTCCCTCGGCACTGTTATCGTGCTCATTGTCGCGATCTCCTGCTTTATCCTGGTTTATGTCGACCGACCGATTAAAAAGATAATAAACGGTATCGATCGGGTCGAACAGGGCGACTTTGAAAACGCCATGACAAGTATCACCAGTTCGGCTGAAATGTCCCAGTTGAGTTATCGCTTCAACCAAATGGTTCAGGAACTCAAGGATTCGATTGAGGCCCGCATCGAACATGAACGCGAAATAGCGATCAATCAGGAAAAACTGAGTCACCACGAAGAAATCCAGGACATGAATATCACCCTCGAGGAGAGGCTCAAGGAGATCGAATTTCTCAACATCAGCCTTGAGGAGCGGATCGAGGAGATCGAGGAGGCAAACTTCCGGATTGCCGACCTCGCCAGTGAACTCGAAGATCAGAATACGACCCTGGAAAGAGCGGTTGATCGCCTCTCTGCACTTTACAAAATGGGCCTGGCGACCAATTCGATCATGGATATCGACCGGTTATTCGACATGCTGATCAGAAAAACAATGGAAACGGTTCAGGCGCATTACGGGTACATTCTTCTGGTCAACAAGGATGACTGGACCCTTTCTCTCGCCGGATCACATGGCATTCCGAACCTGGTCGGCAAGGAGGGATCCCTGATCCCGATCAAGCCGGGCGGCGTTTCGCACTGGGTTATCGTCAACAGTGAACCGCTCCTGATCCAGGACATCGAAACTTCCAGGGAGTTCAATAAATTGAGCCTGCTCGGTTTCGAACGTCAATCGGTATTGTGTGCCCCGCTTTCAATAAAAGACGAAATCATCGGAACCATTACGATGTCGAACCGTCTGGATGATGCGCCGTTCAACAAGGATGACCTCGACCTGCTATCAACCATAGCAGCCCAGGCGAGTGTCGCCATCAGTAACACCCGGCTTTATGAAGAGCAGCAGCAAACATATCTCAGTACGGTTCATGCCCTTGTTTCAGCAATTGAAGCCAGCGATACCTACACCCGGGGCCACTCGGAGCGGGTGACGCGTTACAGTCTGGCTCTCGGTCGTCATATGGGGCTCGATACCGAAGCCCTGAACCGCCTGGAGCAGGCGGCAATCCTGCACGATATCGGCAAAATCGGCATAGATATCTACCTGCTGCACAAAGTGGAGACGCTTAGTGTCGAAGACATGGACCGTCTCAAGGAGCATCCCAGCATCGGAGATCGTATCCTTGAGCCGATTTCATTCCTCAAGGGCATCCGCAAGATCATACTTCAGCACCATGAACGTTATGACGGTAAAGGGTATCCGAACGGACTTGAAAGAGACGAAATACTCCTTGAAGCCAAGATACTCTCTGTTGCCGACACTTACGACGCGATGACCTCCAGTCGTCCGTACCGGGCAGCTTTGACTCACGAAGCGACCATACAGGAAATAACCGACCATTCCGGCACCCAGTTTGATCCGATTGTTGCCGAAAACTTCATTGAAATGTGTCAGGAAAATTCTTTCGGCATCTCACTCTCTGCCAATAACTAGCGGTTACACTTTGGGCAATACAAGCAATCCAATCATTAAAACAACGTCCCTGCGCACCAAAATCCTGGTCCCGTTTTTTGTTATTCTGCTTGTTCTCGGCTCGGTAGCGACCATCGGCACAATCCTGATAATTACCGGTACACTGGAAAAAACTGCAGATGAACGACTTTCCGCATTCCAGCATCAGATCTATCAGGATATCAGGGGGCTTGAAGAGCTTTTAGTGCGCCGTTCGAACGTCTTTGAGATATCATCTCATCTTGAAAGTCTGTCCAACAACCACGACCAAAAAACGATTGCGCGAATTGAAAATCTGATCAACGAAAACCTCGTTACCGAGGGGATGACCACACGCACCGTTCTGGCCAAAGATGCTGCAAGTTACCCCGACAAGGAACTTGCCAAGCTGATGAAACTGGCCGGTATCAGTCACAACCCACAAATACGTTTCACTACCAGAATCGGACCGGAACCGGCGATAACTCTGGTCAAACCTGTTTATTTCAATCAAATGCTCAATCGGTATATTGTCATGCAGGCCTATACCGGAACAGGTTTTCTCCACAAAATCTCGACACCTTTAAACCTTAAGACTGCACTTTATGATCTCACCGGAGCGTTATTGACCACCAGTGAAAAGGATCATGATTTTTTGAGTCTCGACGAAAAGACCCTGGCCCGCGTTCTGCAAGGTGAGCGTGTCTTCATATCACACGAGAGGCTCCTCAAAAGACGTAATCTTTTTTATGAAATTCCGCTCGGTACGACCGACATGTTGATTGTCCAACTGGAAATGCCGCTGACTGATATTTCGCTGATCATCAACGCCCTCGCTTCAAGGTCGGCAATTGCAATCCTGATTGCCATGTTGATTGGTGGCTATATCTATTATCGACAGGTCACCCAGATAATCACACCGGCCCAACAGATGATGCTGGCGACCCAGGCGATCGGTGAAGGGAACCTCGACTATCGAATTCAACACCAGGGCGCGGGAGAGTTCGCCGAACTTGCCGATTCCTTTAACCACATGATGCAAAATATCAGCAACCTGTACGAGCATAAAATCGAAAACGAACGCGAATTAACGAAGGTACAGGAAGAGCTTAAATACAAGGACATTCTCGAGGAGAAGAATCAAAGAATCGAACAGGTCAATGCCGAGATGAAACTCCACCTCAAAGAGCTCTCGACCCTTCTTCAGTTGAATCAGGCGATGGCATCAACACTCGATCTTGATGAACTTTTCAACCGTGTGATCAATTCACTCAGTGATCTTCTTAACTGCAACATGGCGTCCTTGCTTCTTTACAACCACGACAATGGCAAACTTGAGATCAGCCATACCCTCGGGATTGAACATAGTGCCGTCGAGGAAGTTGATTTTAATCTCGATGAAGGAATTTCCGGAGAGGTGGCCCGGACCAGAAAGACGATCTATGTCGAGGATATAAAAAAAGACAAACGCTACCTTAATTATAAAGGTAATCTCGAATCAGGAGGATCTCTCCTGTCGCTACCCCTTCTTTCGAAAAACAGACTTTGCGGCGTACTCAACCTGCACAAGCAGAAGCAGCGCGGTTTTAACAAGGACGATATCAAACTGGCAAAAGCCGTTTCCAATCAGGCGGCGATTTCTATTGAGAACAGCCAACTTTACAATCAGGCCAAAGAACAGTCGGTGACCGACGAGTTGACGGGATTATCGAACCGCAGGCATTTCCAGGATATTTTCAACAGGGAGATCATCCATGCGCGTCGATATTCAACCAATATCAGCCTGATCATGATCGATATTGACTACTTCAAAAACTACAATGACACACACGGACACCTGCAAGGCGATATTGCATTGAAAACAGTTGCTCAAATTCTTCTGCAGAACACGCGCGGCATCGACCTTGCTGTCCGGTTCGGCGGCGAAGAATTTGTCATACTCCTGCCCAAAACAACAATCGCCGGGGCGCGAATAACTGCCGAAAAACTGCGTGAGATTATAGAGGATGAGTTGTTCCCGGGAGAAAACGAGAGTCAGCCGGGAGGCAAATTGACAATATCTCTCGGGGTCGCATCATATCCGGAAAATACCGACGACCTGAAACAACTGCTCGATCTTTCCGACCAGGCACTTTACCAGGCAAAGGAATCGGGCCGAAACCGGGTTGTTGTCTGGGACAAAATAGCAAAGCTGGCAGGGTAACAATAATAAATGCCGCCCCGATGCGATACCGCGGCTATCTGCATTTTCAAGGGAAAGCAGGAATGATTTGCAAACCACTCGTTTCCGAAAGACCGAGCATCAGATTCATATTCTGAACAGCCTGACCACTTGCGCCTTTGACCAGGTTATCGATCACCGAGACGACGACAATCCGTCCGGTCCGCTCGTCGCAAACAATACCAAGATCACAATAATTGCTGCCCCTGACAAATGCGATATCGGGCAGTACCCCTTCATCCTTCACCCTGACAAAGGGAGCATTGGCATACTGTTTCTTGAACAGCGCAATTGCTTCAGATGTGGTCATTGGCCGGAGCATCCGGGCATAACAGGTAGAGAGTATGCCGCGATTGACCGGCAGTAAATGAGGGGTGAAACTGACAACAACCTGTCGCCCGACAAGACCCGAAAAGGTTTGTTCTATTTCAGGGGTGTGGCGGTGTGCAGCAACCCCATAAGCCCTGAAGGCCTCGTTCACTTCACAAAAGAGGCTACTTTCCCTGGCCGACCGACCGGCGCCACTGGTTCCTGATTTGCTGTCAATGACAATCGAATCGGGATCAACGAGATTCTCGTTCAACAGCGGCATCAGGGCCAGGGCAGCACTGGTCGGATAACAACCCGGATTTGCGACCAGTTCCGCTTCGGCAATAGCTTTCCGGTTCAACTCCGGAAGACCATAGACGGCAACGGCAAGAAGGTCCTTGCTGGTATGCTTCTGGTACCATTTTTCGTACAGTTCTGCATCCTTCAACCGATAATCAGCGGAAAGATCAATAACCCGTTTACCGGCAGCAATAAAAGACGGGACGACCTCCATGGCTGTCTGATGCGGCAATGCAGTCAGTACAATATCGGCTTTCGCGCAGACCTGATCGACATCATTTGCATCAAACACCAGATCGATGCGCCCGGCAAGCGAGGGAAAAACATCCGCGACATTCTTCCCGGCATGTTGGCGGGACGTCACACAGGAAAGAGCAACATCCGGATGACCGGAAAGAATCCGGACAAGTTCAACGCCGGTATATCCACTCGCGCCTACAACGGCTATTTTCTGCATTTATATCAGCTCCAAATTAAAAGAAAGGTTGGTCGCATTTTACCGGTAATTTAGTGGTGCGCTTTCAAATTTCGCCATACTTTTTAACCGCACCCTGAAAGCAATAACTCCAGTTCGCCGGTATCGCGCGGCTGTCTTACATATAAGACAACTGTAAGTTTTAAGCTGTCAGCTGTCAGAGAAAACCAGGGAAAGTCTCAAAACTTCAAAAGCAAAGCCCTTGACTCACCCCCGTTGCTCTTGAGGTCGCTCCCGCCAGCGCAATCACTGAACCGCAGCCCGACCGCGACAGCCACGGAGACGAACTCTGTTTGCCTCAAGGCAAACTCCTGAGATGAACTGTTCAAAAGAAGCAAACCCAACGGCACTATAAGCCCCCAGCAAGGGAGCGGTTTCTTTGGTTCGTTTCTTTATCGCTTAATAAAGAAATGAACCCGGCTGCCGGGCCGGGACCCGGCGGTTATTTTTTTATTCTATCTACAGGGGGACACTTCCCTGAGATTCGGGTAGTGTCCCTGTTCGACAGTGTACCCGTCCAACAGTGTCCCGCCTATCAGTGTATACTATCAAACCAGAGGTCGCCGGTATCGCCCAGCGGGCTTCATACTTTTTTGCCTGTCCTGAGCCAGCCGAAGGGCCTGTCCAAGAAAAGTAAGCAAAAGAAAGACACCCCAGCTTACCCGCCTGATGATCAGGTTCCCTCACTGCGCAGATTTTAATCCGTCAGTCACTGGCGTTACCTGAACGCCGGATTGAAATCCGCTCGCTCGGCGGTCTTACATATAAGACAGCTGTAAGTTTTAAGCTGTCAGATGTCAGAGAAAACAAGGAAAAGTCTCAAAGCTTTAAAAGCAAAGCCCTTGACTCACCCGTGGAGCTCTTGAGGTCGCTTCCGTCAGCGCGATCACTGAACCGTAGCCCGACCGCGACAGCCACAACGACGAGCTGCGTTTGACTTGAGGCAAACTCCTGAGATGAACTGTTCAACAGAAGAGAACCCAACGGCACATAAAGCCCCCTGCAAGGGAGCGGTTTCTTTGGTTCGTTTCTTTATCGCTCAATAAAGAAATGAACCCGGCTGCCGGGCCGGG
>PKUH01000045.1 GCA_002869615.1 Desulfuromonas sp.
ATGATGAACCTGAAACCTGAGGTTGTCGCTCAGTTGGAGCGCGTACTCGGCTCGGTTGAAATGTTGTTGCCGAAAGCGGTTAAGTCGCTTGACTGGGCTGAAACCTATGCCGCCAACTGGCGCCGCCACTCCTTCTCCGGCTACCTCGAACCGGTCAAGGTCACCGACAACACGCGGCTCGATGATCTGCTCGGGGTCGAGGAACAGAAAGAAATCATGATCAACAACACCCGCCAGTTCATCCAGGGGCTGCCGGCCAATAACGCCCTGCTCTGGGGTTCGCGCGGCACCGGCAAATCCTCTCTGGTCAAGGCGATTCTCAATGAGTACGGCGATGATGGCCTACGCGTGATCCAGGTCGAAAAAGAGGACCTGATCTACATCTCGGAGATTTTCGCCGCTGTCGAAGATCAGCCCTATCGCTTCATCATGCTCTGTGATGACCTGACCTTCGAGACCGGCGAACTCGCCTACAAGATGCTGAAGAGTGCCCTCGACGGTTCGGTCTATTCGGCTCCGGAAAACGTGCTGATTTACGTCACCTCGAACCGGCGCTACCTGCTGCCGGAATACGATGGTGACCACCTCGGCGGCAAGTACGTCAAGGGGGAGCTGCAGCAGAGCGAAATCCAGGAGGAGAAATCGTCACTCTCCGACCGCTTCGGTCTCTGGGTGCCATTCCATGTCTTCTCGCAGGACCGCTACCTCGAAGCGGTCAAGCTTTGCCTCGAACAGTGGAGCACTAAGCTTGGCCAGGAGGTTCCCTGGAGCAAGGAACTCGAACGGGCGGCGATCAAATGGTCGCACGACAAGACCAAGCGTTGCGGCCGCACCGCCTACCAGTTCTCGAAGAACTATGTCGGGAAATACCTTCTTAAATAGTTGCCAACCGATATGTTTGGCATTAAATTGAGCGAAAACAGAATCCGGAGGTGCCTTGTGCAAAAAATCTTTTTACTGATCATGCTCGTCCTGCTCTTTAGTGTCACCAACAGCCCGGCCGAAATGATTACGACCGATTCCGGTCTGCGCTACGAAGAGCTTTCCATCGGTAACGGCGCCGTAGCTGTTCCCGGCAAGGTTGTCGAGGTCCATTACACCGGCTGGCTCGATGCAGACGGCAAGAAAGGGCAGAAGTTTGACAGCTCGGTCGACCGCGGCCGGCCGTTCTCGTTTCCGCTCGGCCAGGGTCGCGTCATTCGCGGCTGGGATGAAGGCGTGGCCGGAATGAAGGTCGGCGGCAAACGGACTCTCTATATCCCGAGCCGGCTTGGCTACGGGGCCCGCGGGGCCGGCCGGGTCATTCCGCCGAACGCCGATCTCATCTTTGATGTCGAGGTTCTGGGGGTTAAATGAGAGAGATAGATTCCGCCGAACTGGCTGCAGGGCTCGACAGCAAGGTCCTCGTCGATATCCGCCAGCCGAATGAGTGGCGTTCCACCGGGGTGATCAAGGGGTGCCACCTTTTGACCTTCACCGAAGCTGACATCAACGGCTGGCTGGACCAGCTCGGCAAGCTGGTCGGGCCGGAGGATCAGCTGGTGCTGGTCTGTCGTACCGGCCGCCGGACCGGCGTCCTCCTCGATTTCCTCAACAGCCAGACCTCTTACCGCCGGGCGCAGCATCTGGCTGGTGGTATCCTCGGCTGGATCGACAACGATCTGCCGGTGGTTGCGGTCGATCCGTAATTCTGCTGAAGTAAAAACTATTAAAAGAGCAGCCCTCGACCCGGTGCGGCTTTACTCCCGGTCGAGCCCTTTGATATTGAGGGTGAGGATGGTGTCTTCCCCTTCCTGTTCGACAAACTGGATCCGGTTCATGACCTGTTCCGGCAATTTGTTGAGGTCGCTGGTCCTGAACTTGTCGCCATGCGGTACCAGCAGCCCTTCCTGTGCGAGTTTGTCAAAATCGATCGGCAGCGACAGCAGGTACTTGGTGTGCTCGAGTTTGCGCTTGACGTCGTCCATCACATCGTTGCCACGCAGGTACTGGTTGCGCAGAGAGTTGGTTCCTGGACTCTCGTTCGCCGCCAGGCTGCTCATCTGGTGCCGCAGGTTGTCAACCGCCTGCTGTGCCGCATTGGCAAGCGCCGCGACCTCCCGGGAGTAGGCCTTGGTCAGCTCGAACGAAATCTCGCCGAGCTTGTTGCGCATCCTCTGAAGTTCAATGCCGAATACTTCGTGCTGTTTTTCCGACAGGCGGTAATCCTCTGACATAGTCTCTCCGAAACGATCTTAGTTGATGTTGACGGTTTTCTGTAAGCCTTCACCCAGTGTATAGCAAATAACGTGCACAAAACAGCCTTGCCGGAAAATTTGTTGATGGCAGGGAGGATAATGTTTTTAATCCGGTTATTTAGGGATCCTCTTTCGGGGCGATTGGCGGGTTGGTCCGCACCGGCTCAATAACCATTCGAGTTTTTTGACACACTGGCGGGTGCGTCAGGTGTGTCATCCCGGCTCGATCGATCGTGCCGACCTTGACCCTCTGCCGCCACGGCCGCGGCATTGCAGGATAAATTGACCTGATTTACCGATGTGATAAGATGATGCCGCTTGTCGAGAGCTAATCGACAGGCGGTTTTTTTATCGTTTGATTTTATCCTGTTTCCCTGTCAGGAGGTCGCATGAAAAAGATTGTTCTCATTGTCATCGTTATTCTGGTTGCTGTTTCCGGCTGGGCCGGCGCAACCTGGTTTGTCGGCAGCAAGGTCGAGGATGAATACCGCAGCCTGGTTCAGCGATACGCCAACCTCGGCCCGGTCAAGGCCTCGGTCAAGAGCTATCGGCGCGGCTACCTGTCGGCCAGGGCCGAGACGGTGATGGAGATGCAAATACCGAAGGCGCCGTCCGCAGAGGGCGAGGACCTGCAGTTTGAAACGGTCCGGGTGGTCTTCGGGCATGACATCTTTCACGGGCCGCTGCCAATCGGTGCACCACAGGGTGCGACCCCGGCCCTGGCGCTGATGACGACCCGCATCGTCTCGACCTCGGGGGTCGAACCGGATCTTGATGACCTGTTGCAGCAAGTGCCCGAGCTTGCCGACGCCTTCTCCTATTCCCGCATCGGCTTCGACGGAAGCATCGGCGGCGCGATGGAAATTCCGCCATTCAGCTCCGAGATCGAGGATGTGACCCTCATTTGGGGCGGCCTGACAGCCAGTTCCGAATACAAGCCGGGCGGCAAACTGGTCGGTCAGGTCGAGATGCCGAACCTCGATCTCCGCTTCGCGGATGGTTCGATGACATGGCAGTCTATCAGCTACCAGCTCGACATGGTGGAGGCTCTGCCGATGCTGTTCGTCTGTTCGGGCAATATGCTGATCGGCGGCATGCAGATGGATGTCCCGGTCCGCAAGAGCGGCAAGCGGACGCAGGTACGGATGCAGGAGGTTCGCATCGATTCCGACAGCAGCTACGATGGTCAGCTCGTCGATTACCGTCAGACTGTTTTCGGGGAAGGGATGACCGTCGACGACCAGGTCTATGGGCCGCTGGAAATTGATATGGAAATGAAAAACTTCTCCGGTCAGGCCCTCAGCGACTACCAGCAGGAGATCCTGGGCGCTTACGGTGAATTCGACCAGCTCGATCCGGATGCGATCATCGCGCGGCTGATGCCGGTCTACTCGAGGCTGGTGGTCGGCCTGCTGGCGAACAAGCCGGAATTCAATATCAATCGCTTTTATGTCAACACCCCGAAAGGCGAAGCCCGGGGAATGATTAAACTTAAGTATGACCATCCGCAGAACGAAGCGCCGTCCGAGCTGGCGATGGTTTCGATGTATGTCCCGTTTTTCAAGGTCGCCGCCGATCTCGTCGTCGATCGGCAGCTGGCAAAGGCGATGATCAGGAGCAATGTTGAGAGCCAATACCAAAAAGCGGTCGCAAGCGGTCAGCAGCCGGAGGTAAGCGAGCTGGAGAAACAGGCTCTCATCAATAAACAGGTCGAGATGCTTTTGCAGATGTACGCCGCCCAGGGCTTCATTGTCATCGACGGTGAACAAGTCACAAGCCGTCTGGTCTTTGCCGACAGCCAGCTGCAGGTCAACGGCAAGCCGCTGCCGATCTTCGGAGCCCAGTAGTGGGGCTCTGCCCGTGTTGCAGCCAGGAGATCTCTGATGTCCGAAATGATAGATAAGGGCAAGCTGATGCTTGAGGAGGTGGCCCTGGGCTACGCCCGTGACCACGGGCTGCGCCCCTCGGCCGAATGGGTCAATCAGGGGGGCGATTGGATGTTGCGCCTTGCCGATGCGCAGCACACGGTCCGGTTACTCTTCTCGCCCGACGAGATCGTTTTTTTCGCCGAACTTGAAGGTGATGATCGCGCCACCAAAATGAAGATTCGCAACGCCTTTGCCGGCCTCTCGATGTGAATGCAGGGCAAAGAGCGCCAACCGCAGCAGCAGGGACAACAATGACTTCATCCGCAGAATTCTGGGACCGGATCGCCGAACGCTACGCGCGCAAACCGGTCGCCGACGAAGAGACCTACCAGCGCAAGCTGGCGATCACCCGCGACTACCTTCAGCCGGAAATGGAACTGTTCGAATTCGGCTGCGGCACCGGCTCGACCGCTATCGCCCATGCCCCGTACGTCCGGCGGATCGAGGCGATCGACATCTCGCCGAAGATGATCGAGATCGCCCGGCGCAAGTCGGCTGAAGCGAACATCGACAATGTCAACTTCAGCGTTGCTTCGATCGAGCAGTTCGAGCCGGCCGATGAAGGCTACGATGTCGTGCTCGGCCTCAGCATCCTCCACCTGGTTGCCGACAAGGAAGAGATCATCGGCCGGGTCTACCGCATGCTCAAACCGGGCGGGGTTTTCGTCACCAGCACTGCCTGCATCGGTGACGCCCAACGTTATCTCCGGTTCATGGTGCCGCTCGGACGCCTGCTCGGCCTGATGCCGCTGGTCAAGGTCTTCACCACCGACAAGCTGGTCAAGGCGATGACGGATGGCGGCTTTGCCATTGATCAGCAATGGAGTCCGGGTGAAAACAAGGCGGTCTTTATCGTGGCACGGAAAACCGAACAGGAATGACCTTCCGGCTTCGGATCCCCTGTATTCAACAACATTGGTCCGGTTGGATTTAGACCCATCCCCCGACCACCCCGTTTCGGCGTCTTGGGACTTGTTTGCCTGTTGCCGGTCTGTCATCAGCGGGCAAAAGCTCTATAAATCTTTTGGTGCTGAGCCGGTTTATAAAGTATATTGTTATTAATGTTGTGATAGAGGAGATGACCAATGGCAGAGAAAATTTGTCAATATTATCTCGACTGCGACTTTTTTAAACGATTCAATCCTGATCTGTCGAGTAAGGACAAGGTGACCGCGTTTCACGAGATTGTCGATGTCTACTGTTTTGGCAAGTTGAGGACCAAGTGCTATCGCTATATCTATCGCGAAGCGAGCGGCCGCCCCCTCGAGGAAGAGATCGCGCCAAACGGAAAACGCTACTCGATCGTCCCTAAAGCCAAATTGTCCTGAACCGGCCTGGTTTTTCAGGCCGGCCTGTTCAGCTGCTCCGGCCCGGTCCGCATCTGCAGACCTTCATCCGCTCGCCTCAAGGCTGAAGCGCGTGTTCCGGCTCTGAGCCGGGTCTCAACCTCGATCAGCGCCGCTACCTGTTGATGGGCCGCATTTCATATCATCCTGGGTGCTGGTTTTTCCCTTTCCGATCAGATAAGCTGTTCCCCATCGATCTTCTTTCCTGAAAGTGTGGCTATGACCTTTACCCTTGCTCTCGCCCTTGCGGCGCTGCTGGTCAATATCGTCGTCGGCATCGACCTGATCCGCGGCAACCGGATGATCCGTTCCCTGCAGGCGGTTGAGCCGGTACTCCCTGCCCACATCCCGCGGGTCAGCGTCATCGTGCCGGCGCGCAACGAGGAGCGCAACATCGGCGCGGCCCTCGCCGCCATGCAGCAGCTCGATTATCCCGACCTTGAACTGATCCTGGTGAATGATCGTTCCGACGATGCCACCGCTTCGATCATGGATGCGATCGCCAAGGATGATCCGCGGATGCAGGTGGTGCATGTCACCGAGTTGCCGGCCGGCTGGCTCGGCAAGAACAACGCCCTCTGGCTCGGCGCAGCGCGGGCGAGCGGCGAGCTGCTGCTCTTCACCGACGCCGATATCGTGATGGCGCCGTCGCTGATCAGACGGGCGGTCGCCTACCTGGTTTCCGAAAAGGTCGATCATCTCGTGGTGACGCCGCGTATGGAGATGCCGGGCCGCCTGCTGCCGATGTTCGGTCTCACCTTCATGCTCGTGTTCGCCATGTTCACCCGGCCGTGGAAGGCGCGTGATCCGAAAAGCAGGGCCCATATCGGTATCGGCGCTTTCAACCTGGTTCGCGCCGAAAGCTACCGCGCCTGCGGCGGCCATGAAGCGATCCGTCTGCGCCCGGATGACGACCTCAAGCTCGGCAAACTGATCAAGAAAAACGGCTTTGCCCAGGATATTGTCGCCGGCCCCGACTTCATGTCGGTCGAGTGGTACAGCACGGTCGGCGAGGTCGTACGCGGCCTCGAGAAGAACACGTTCGCCGGGGTCGATTATCGGCTCTGGATGGCCGCTGGCGGCGTGATCGTCCTCTTCCTCTTGCTGCTCTGGCCTTTCTTGGCGCTGCTCTTTACCGTCGGCGCAACCCGCTACCTTAACCTGCTGATCGTCGCCATCATTGTTCTGCTGTTGATCAATTGCGCCGATGCCAACAAGCTCAGCCGCTGGTACGTTATCGGCTTCCCGCTCGCCCTGGCGCTCTTTATCTGGATCCTTATCCGTACCACCACTCTCAACCTGGTGCAGGGCGGTATTACCTGGCGCGGGACCTTTTATCGACTTGCAGAGCTTAAGGGGAACAGAATTTGACAGGTTCTATTCGTGACCGTATGGTTGTGACCTGGTCGGGGGAGTCAATGAATTGATGAACCGGCGACCCGGTCAGGCATGAGATGACCAACGGTTTTTTACAGGAGCTAGCATGTCTTCAGCATTAAACAGGTGCCACGATGCATTGATCCGGAACGGCTTCGATGTTTACCTCGCCGCCTCCCGGGAAGAGGCGAAGCAGATTTTTTTCGAGCAGATCTTTCCGGATTTCAGGAACGACCTGATCTCCTGGGCCGATTCATTGACCATTGAAGCGACCGGCGTGCTCGAGGATCTGCTCGCTAATCCCGGGCTCAACATGATCAAAACCTTCGATCCCGAAGCAGGAGGACGCGAGATCGTCGAGCGCCGCTGTCAGGCCCTGCTCGCCGACCTCTTCCTCACCGGCTCCAACGCCGTCACCGAGTGCGGCAAGTTGGTCAGCCTCGATATGATCGGCAACCGCACCGCGGCGATCGCCTTCGGGCCGAAGAACGTCGTGCAGTTCATCGGCCGCAACAAGATTGTACCCGATCTCGAGGCGGCGATGGCGCGGGTCAAGAACATCGCGGCGCCAATAAACGCCAAACGGCACAATATGGCCACCCCCTGTGTCAAGACCGGCCGCTGCCACGACTGCAGCTCGCCGCAGCGGATCTGCACCACCTGGACGATCATGGACAAGTGTTACCCGAAGGGGCGGATCAGGGTGGTGCTGATTGACGAAGAGTTGGGGCTGTAAAAAACAGACGTTTCCCTGTTGCGACAGCGAAAATGTGAAATGTCAAATGTGAAGATCTGACCCCGGAGGAGATTATTGGGTATTCTTGACAGCCTCAGCCGGTAAACGTATGATGACGCTTGGTTTCCAGGGACTGTTCCTCCGTGGACTTTCCCCGGTATGGGGGGGTAATGAAGTGGTTCTGTTTTGCCCGTAAAAGATAATCGTAAATCAAACCGCCCGATCGGTCATGTGCCGATGGGCGGTTTTTGTTTGGTTGTATGGTTACCATTAACATGGTGAGTCTTTCCATTCTTATCCTTGAGGGAGCTTATGAAATTCATAGTCGGGATTATTGGCGCAATTGCCGGCATCTGGCTTTTTTCATCACATAGCCAGTTTCTGGTCGGGGCCGTTCTGGGCGTCATAATGGCTTTGCTTTGTAAACAGGTATTGAATCTCTGGGAACGGATTAATATCCTTGAGCAGCAGATACAAAAGCAATCGGGCGAGGTGGCAAAGACGCAGCCGGCTGTTGAAAGCATTGCGGGAATTCAGCCTGTAGCAGATGAACAGGACGATGCCGGATTTACTTTTGAACCGGAACATGAAGCGGAGTCGGTTGTTTTTTCTGAAGAGCGCATGCCGGAGGAATCAGCCGCCAGCGGCAACATGTTCGAACCGGGCGGGATGGCGGAAGAGCCGTCTGCGGCGGCAAGAATCAATCCCCCGACAGGAGAGCGCTCGGTCCGGGAGGATGCTGCTCATGGTGCCGGCCGGCAGGTTGAATTGTGGAACATTGTTGTCTCTTATTTCACGGGGGGCAATGTTGTGGTCAGGGCTGGCGTGGTCGTGCTGTTTTTTGGTGTTGCCTTTTTGCTCAAGTATTCAGCCGAGCGCAACCTGATTCCAATTGAATTTCGCCTGCTCGCTGTTGCCGCTGGCGCGATAGCCCTGCTGCTATTTGGGTGGCGTCTGCGGATGAAGCGTACCGGCTATGCGTTGATTTTGCAGGGTGGGGCTATCGGCATTCTTTATCTGACTATTTTTTCGGCCTTACGCCTCTATCATCTCCTGCCGGTAGGCCTGGCAATGGCCCTGCTGGTCGGGATGTCGATCTTCTCAGCCGCGCTGGCAATTCTGCAGGATGCCCGAGCGCTGGCGGTCATCGGTGTGCTGGGTGGTTTTCTTGCGCCAATCCTGACCTCGACCGGGTCCGGTAATCATGTCATGTTGTTCAGTTATTATGCCCTGCTCAATGCGGGGATTGTCTTGATTGCCAGATATCGTTCCTGGCGTGAACTGAATTTGCTAGGTTTTGTCTTCACTTTCGGAATTGGAACCCTGTGGGGGAGTCAAAATTACTCGGCCGAATTATTTGCTTCAACAGAACCTTTCCTGCTGTTGTTTTTCCTGTTTTATCTCAGCATAGGGATTCTTTTTGCCAGAAACCTGCCACTGCCACAGAAAGGTTTTATTGATGGCACCATGGTTTTTGGTACACCGATCGTCTGCTTTGCCATGCAGTCCGTTCTGGTTAAGCCGTATGAATATGGATTGGCCTGGTCGGCGTTGTCCCTGGGTCTGCTTTATTCCGGATTGGCGTGGGGGCTGTACAAAAAAGGCAGTGATGCCATGCGGACCATGGTCGAGTCGTTCTTGGCGATGGGAGTGATCTTCGGGACGATTGCAATTCCGTTAGCGCTCGACGGACGTTGGACGGCTACCGCCTGGGCCCTTGAAGGCTCGGCAATTATCTGGATTGCCATCAAACAGAAGCGCTGGATGCCGAGGGTCTTCGGCCTGATCCTCCAACCGCTGGCCGGGCTCGCCTTTCTGGGCGCGGTCGATCAGCCGGCGGCCCAGATTTATGTGCTCAACAGTTTTTACCTCGGGTGCCTGGTCCTTTCGTTTGCCGGTTTGTTCAGCGGTTTTTGTCTGAACCGGAGCCGGGAATCAATCGCAAGTGCTCAGCTTGAAAGCAGGCTTATGCTGTTTTGGGGTTTGCTGTGGTGGTTCGGTGCCGGTGTGAACGAAATCGTTTCTTTCAGCACGTATACCCACCAATGGGTTTTGCTCCTTTGTTTTGTCACCATTTCAAGTGTTATTGCCTTCGTCTTCGGGCGCAAGCTGTCTTGGCCCGATTTGAGTCAGGTTTACCTCGGGTTGTTCGGTGTTATGTTGGTCGCTGCCGGCTATGTTTTGCTTGAGTTTCACAGTCATCCCTCGATTCATGGCGGATTTATTGCCTGGCCGCTTGCTTTTGCCGGGCACTACTGGTTGCTTTATCAGGATAATGACGGCCCCTTTGCGCACTGGCATGATTATCTGCACGTCGGGCTCTTCCTGCTGCTGGTTGGCCTCTGTACCTGGGAAGCAACCTGGTGGGCTGATCACCTCGTGCGCGGAAGCGGGGTCTGGTCGCTGGTTGTTCTAGGCATGGTTCCGGCGCTGTTCATGTTTGCCTTGTGTAAATTCTGGGACAAAATGACCTGGCCACTGCTCGGTCGACAGAAGGCGTACCTCTACCATGCATTACTGCCGGTTGCTGCTTATCTCTGGCTCGGTTTGATCCTGACCAATCTGATGAGCAAGGGGGACCCATGGCCGTTGCCATATCTGCCGTTCCTCAATCCTTTTGACCTGGTCCAGATCTGCGTCATGCTCGCCCTGGCCTGGTGGGTGGTCGTCCTCGATCAACACCTCGGAATACGCCTGATTGGTCTGGAGCGCCGGCAATTGATCGTTATCGCCAGTGCGACGGTTTTTTTCTGGTTGAATGCGGTTCTGATCCGGACCCTGCATCATTGGGGCGGGGTTTCGTTTGATCTGAAATCGATGATCGCGTCCGATCTGGTACAGACGTCGGTTTCAATATTCTGGACTCTGACAGCGATGCTGATCATGCTGTGGGGCACGAGTCGCAAAATCCGGCCAATCTGGATGGTCGGTGCCGGTCTGATCGGTGTCGTGATCGTAAAGCTGTTCATTTTCGATCTGGCACATACCAGTACCATCGAACGGATCATCTCTTTTATCGTCGTTGGATTGCTTTGCCTGGCGATCGGTTACAAGGCACCTCTGCCAGCCCGGGCCGTTGAGAAAGCAGGTGTTGAATGCGAGTGAAAATAGCTTTCCTGCTATTGTGTGCGGCAATGCTGACGGCATCGCCGGTTGTGGCTGCAGTGACGCCGGAACAGTTTGCTTTCGGGCTGCCGCTGCAGGTCTCGGGTGGACAGGCCTTTTATGAGCTGGAGCTGCCCCTGGCCGTCTACCAGGGCTGTCAACGTGATGATCTGGGTGACCTCCGGGTGTTTAATTCTTCCGGGAAAGTTGTGCCGCATGCCTTGCGCAGACCCGACAACAAGAGGGTCAGGCAGGATGTTGCTGTCTCGGTGTTGCCATTTTTCCCTCTTCAAGCAGAACGTTCAGGTGACGATCTGTCCATTCATGTTGAGCGGACCAAAGAGGGGACAATCGTCAATGTCCGTGCCGGTCAGAGTGCCGTGGGGCAGGATGCAAACCGCGGCAGCGGTTATCTGCTGGATGCGAGCCACCTCAAACAGCGGATTGATTGGCTCGAGCTGCTCTGGACAGATGAGGCGGAGGCGTTCCTTTCCGAGGTGGTAGTCGAAACAAGCCATGATCTCGTGTCGTGGCAGCCATTGACAACGGCTACAGTCGGTTGGCTCAGATACCAGGACTTCCGACTAGATCAAAACCGGATTTCTTTGCCCCGGCCCAACAGTCGATATCTGCGCCTGCGCGGCAAGGATGGCCGTTTTGCAGGGACGCTCGCAAAGGTTACGATGCTGACCCGTGAAAGCTCCATTGTTGCGCAGCCAAAGCTAAAACGCCTGACACGAAGAGCGACCCGGTTGAGTGAAAATAAGTACCGAATAGACCTGGGCGGAGCGTTGCCGGTTTCTTCCGTTTCAGTAAAACTTCAGGACAAAAACAGCCTGGCGACCGTGCGCCTCTCGTCGGCGCGGAATGAAAAAGATCCCGGGGTCCATCGTTGGCAAGGGCTTGCCTACAATATATCGCTCGACGGCCGTACCGTTGAGAATCCTGCTATCTCCGTGACAACAAGGCGCCACAGGTTTTGGGACTTGCAGGTCGAAAAAAGCGAAACGCCGCTCGCAGTTGTTCCCCAACTTGAGTTTATGTGGCAACCGGACCGGTTGGTCTTCCTCGCACAGGGGAGCGGTCCTTATTTTGTCGCCTATGGGAGCAATACTTTGGCACCAACGACTTTCCATGTCGATTCCCTGCTCAGGTTATCCGGACCAGATGGCCAGAAATCGTTCAAACCGGATGTTGCCGTCCCCGGTAAGCCATACGAACTTGGAGGAAGAGAGAACTTGTCTGACCGTA
>PKUH01000046.1 GCA_002869615.1 Desulfuromonas sp.
CCGAATTCGGCGCCGGCCTTGCGGATCCGCTCGCCCATTTCGTCGTGCAGTTCGGTCGGGAACGGTCCGCCACCGACCCGGGTGACGTAGGCCTTGGTGATGCCGACCACGTTGTTGATATGCTTCGGCCCGATGCCGCTGCCGGTGCAGACGCCGCCGGCAACGGTCGACGATGAAGTGACAAACGGATAAGTGCCATGATCGATATCGAGCAGGCTCCCCTGGGCTCCTTCGAACAGCACGGCCTTGCCGGCATCGATGCTCTTGCTGATCTCGGTCGAGGCACAACCGACGTACTTTTCGAGCTCACGCGCGTATTCCGAATACTCATCGAGGATCGCCTGCTCTTCGAGCGGCTTGCCGCCGAGGAATTTTTCAATGAGAAAGTTCTTCTCCGGCAATACTTCCTTGAGTTTGCGGGCAAACGAGTCAGGCCGGATCAGATCGTTGATGCGGATGCCGCGGCGCCCGATCTTGTCTTCGTAAACCGGGCCGATGCCGCGACCGGTGGTCCCGATCTTCTTGTCGCCCTGTTTCTCTTCGCGGGCAATATCGATCACCTTATGGTACGGCATGATGACATGAACGTTGCCGTCGACCAGCAACTGGCGATCATCCTTGAGATAACCGCGCTTCTTCAATCCTTCGATCTCCTGAAGGAAGATCTTCGGATCGAGGACAACCCCGTTGCCGATAATGCAGCGTTTTCCTTCATGCAGAATCCCGGAGGGGATCAGATGAAGAATGATTTTTTCATCACCGACAACCAGAGTGTGTCCGGCGTTGTTGCCGCCCTGAAAACGGACAACGTCGTCAGCATACTCGGTATAGATATCGACGACCTTACCCTTGCCTTCATCGCCCCACTGGGCACCAATAATAACCAGATTTGACATCTATCTCTCCTGAAAGAGCCCTAGAGCTCAAGTTTTCCTGCCAGTATGGCATCGACAGCAACACTCTTTTTCGATTCGTCGGCCAAATGGTGCAGCGTGACACTGCTGGCATCGGCTTCGACATTCAATACATAGCGGAAGTTCATTTTCCGGGCATATTCGACGGTTTCATCATAACTGCGCTCGATCATGTCGCGCGCCGCCGACAGTCCCTGAGACCGTACGGCGCGGGCGATTTTCTGGGCCAGGACCTTATCCTGCCCCGACTGGCTGATCAGCAGATCGGTGAACCGGGTTGCCGCTGCGTCGAGTTTCTGATCGAGGGCAAACAGCAGGTTAAGCAGGCTGAAGGTAAAACCGGTCGCCGGGACCGGATAGCCGTAGGCTGCGGTCAACCGGTCGTAACGACCGCCGGCACAAACCGCCTGCCCGAATCCGGGCAAATAACCCTGGAAGGTGATCCCGGTGTGATAATCGAGGCCGCGCGTCTCTCCGAGGTCGAAAGTGACAAATTCGGCCAGTCCGTAGACTTCAAGGATCGCAAGGACCTTGCGCAGGTTTTCCAGGGCCGCCGCGGAGCGGTCGTTGCCAACGACTGCGGCCGCCCGATCGAGAACCTCACGGCCACCAAACAGGCGCGGCAACGCCAGAATTTCTTTTTTCAGCTTTTCGTCGAGACGGCTCCCATCGAGCAGTCGCCGTAATGTCGACAGATCCTTGTGTTCGATCGCCTCGACGATCGGCTGCAACTCATCTTCCGGCAAATCTATCTGCTCCATGATCCCGCGGGAGAAATCGACCTGCCCGATATCGACGGTAAAATCCTCAACACCGAGTACCTGCAATGACTCGATCGCCATGGCGATCATTTCGGCGTCGGCTTCGGCTCCATCGAGACCATAGAGCTCGACTCCGGCCTGAAAAATTTCACGGTCCTTGCCCTGCTGCTGTTCTTCATGCCGTAGAACCCGACCGTAATAGCTGATCCGGAGCGGCAGTGGCATTTCACGCATGCGGGTCGCAACAATCCGGGCGATCTGGGGCGTCAGGTCGGGCGTAAACGCGACGAGCTGTCCGGACTGTCGGTCATCAAAACGGACCGTTTTGTCGCGCAGGCCGGAACCGATTCCCCGCTCGAGAACGTTGAGATATTCCATCGCCGGAGGAATGACCGGCCGGAATCCCCAGCGGGTAAAGATATCGAGAAGCGTCTGCCGGAGATAAATAATCCGGGCCGCATTTTTCGGCAGGAAATCTTTCACCCCTTTAGGCAGAGAGATATCGGAAGGTGTCACGGTTTGGTTTGTCATAAGTTGATGTTACCTACAGCGAAACCTGCACGGCAGAGAGAATAAAATCCTTCGCGCGCAAGGTCTCGAGAACATGTTCCGGAATTTCACTGTCAACATTGATCAGGGATACGGCCTTTCCCTGAATCTTGCGCCGGGAGAGATTCATCATCGCGATGTTGATCCCGGCTTCGGCCAGAACCTGGCCGAGGGTTGCGATAACGCCCGGCTTGTCCTCATTGTGAATGACCAGGATATGACCCTCCGGGACCGTTTCGACGTGATGCTTGTTAATCGAAACGATCCGGTAATCATCCTCGCCGAACATCGCCCCGGCGACACTCCGTTCACCCTCGGCACCGACCACGGTCAAGCGGATCATGCTCGAGAAACCACCGGTCGAGGTACTGCGCGCATCGACCAGTTCGATCCCGGCTTCGCTCGCCAGGTGCGGAGCGTTGACGTAATTGACCATCGAGCCGTGAATCGGAGTCAGCAGCCCCTTGAGAACGGCCATGGTCAGCTGCTCGACCGGCTGCCGGGTCACTGCTCCGGCATATTCGACGGTTATCTTTTCCAAGCCCCGGGCATAGAGCTGCGCCTGAAAAGCACCGAGCTTCTCGGCGAGCTCGATGTAAGGCCGCATTTCATTCAGCACGTCGGCACTGACGGCCGGCACATTCAGGGCATTGACAATGACTCCGCTCCGGAGAAAGTCGATCACCTGGCGGGCAATCTGTACCGTGACATTGACCTGCGCATCGATTGTCGCCGCCCGCAAATGGGGGGTACAGATAACCTGCTCGAATGCCCAGAGCGGATTGTTCTTATCCGGCGGCTCCTGGGCAAAAACGTCGAGGGCGGCTCCGGCAACCTGTCCGGAGCGGATCGATTCGGCAAGGGCATCTTCGTCGATCAATCCACCCATGGCACAGTTGATAATGCGACTGCCCGGCTTCACTTTTGCCAGGGTTTCGGCATCGAACAGCAAGCGCGTTTCCGGATTGAGAGGAACATGCAGGGTTATAAAATCGGATTCGGCCAGAAGGGTATCGAAATCGACCTGCTCGGCCCCCATCTGCCGGATCGTCTCTTCGGAAACATAAGGGTCATAAACGATGACCCGCATCTTCAGGCCGATCGCCCGCTCGACAACGAGCTGACCAATCTTGCCGGCGCCGACAATACCGAGGATCTTGCCACTGATTTCGACCCCGAGGAACTTCTCTTTCTCCCAGAGCCCGGCCTTGGTTGACTGGCTGGCGGCCGGGATCTGTCGGGCCAGGGCCATCAACATGGCGATGGTATGTTCAGCCGTGGTCGTGGCGCTGCCGAAAGGGGTATTCATAACGACAATTCCCTTGCGGTTTGCCACGTCGAGATCCATATTCTCGACGCTGATACCGGCCCGGCCGACAACCTTGAGGTTTTTACCCGCCTCGAGGACCGCCTCGGAAACCCGGGTGCCGCCGCGGACAACCAGGGCTTCGGCATCAGCAACCCTGGCGATCAGTTCGGCATCAGACAGACCGGGTTGATAGTCGAGTTCGATCCCGTCAGCCTCTTCGAAAACCCGCAGGCCCTCGATGGCAAATTTGTCGGCAACCAGTACTTTCATAGCGTTTCCAAAACAGCTGTAAGCCCTCTGTTTTTGCGATTTTAAGGCGTTTTCCCAAACGAGCAAGTTAGCAACAGTGGTGGGTGATGTCAAGGAGAAAGCCGGACGCAATCAGCTTGTTTTGCTACAGTTGTGAGTAGACTGGATAGGGATATGCCAGATGGGGACACTACCCGCATTTCAGGGAAGTGTCCCCCTGACCAGAAGGCAGGAGAACCGCGCGGTTGCGGCCGCGCACTCCGCCATACTCTTTTGGCAGCGCCCCAAAAGAGTACGCAGAAAAGTGCTGGGTCCAGGTCTCCGCTATTCCCTCGGTGCCACAGATAAAAATCGGCCGGCAAAAAACTCGTCCGCCTTCGCTGCGCTCATCTGTCCTCGAACAGTTTTGCCGGCTGTTTCGATTTTCATCCATGCCCCCTCGGCGCTTCGCCATGAGACATTAAACCGGAATAGCCAAAGGGATCCCCCCCCCTGAACTTCGGGGAGTGTCCCTGCAGATGCCATCGGAGTCGAAAAGTTCGCGGGGACACTACCCGCAGTTCAGGGAAGTGTCCCCGGAAACATGGAAACCCGCCTGGAGCAGGCAAATACAACTGCACAATCCAGGCAGTTTTTTATACAATTGCTTTCAAATATTCAATCAAAAGCCGCACCCCGACGCCGGTTCCCCCCTTGGGATAACACGGCTTCGCCGACTCGGCCCAGGCGGTGCCGGCGATGTCGAGATGTGCCCAGCTGTACTCATCGGCAAACTTCTGCAGAAAAGCTGCCGCGGTGATCGTTCCGGCCGGCCGGCCTCCGACATTCTTGACATCGGCGACGTCGCTCTTGATCTGCTCGGCATACTCTGGCCAGAGCGGCAGTTGCCAGGCTTTTTCTCCGGCTCTTGTCCCGGCCGCGAGCAGATCCTTGACCAGTTTATCATCGTTGCCGAGAACCGCCGTGGCATGATGACCGAGGGCGATGATGCAGGCCCCGGTCAGGGTCGCCAGGTCGATGACCGTTTTCGGCTTGTAGCGGGCAGCGTAGCTGAGAGCATCGGCCAGAATCAGGCGCCCTTCGGCGTCGGTGTTCAGAACCTCGATGGTCTTGCCCGAAGCCGAGGTCAGGATATCCCCCGGGCGGATCGCGCTGCCGGACGGCATATTCTCGACGGCCGGAACTATGCCGATCAGGTTGATCGGCAATTCCAGCCGGGCTGCCGCCGTCATGGCGCCGATAACGGCGGCACCACCGCCCATATCCATTTTCATTTCGTCCATGCCTTCAGAAGGCTTGATCGAGATGCCGCCGGAATCAAAGACGACTCCCTTGCCGACCAGGGCAACCGGGGCACCCCCTTTTTTGCCGCCACTATACTCCATGACGATGAGGCGCGGCTCGCGCTCGCTCCCCTGGGCGACGCCGAGCAGGGCCCCCATCTGCTCTTTTTCAATCGCGGCCTTTTCGAGAATCGTACATTTAAAACCGGACGTTTTGCCGGAAGCGGCAGCCTGCCGGGCGAGGAAATCGGGCGACTTGATATTTCCCGGCTCGTTCACCAGATCGCGGGCCAGGACAACACCGGCACAGATCGCCTGCGCCGCATCGATACCGGCCGCAACCTCGGATTCATCTTGCCCGGAGCTGACAACCAGGGTCATCTTCTCCGGTGCGACCGATTTTTTGGCCTCTTCGTCGGTCAGGTAACGATCAAAACGGTAACCACCGAGAATCGCCCCTTCGCCCAGAATCCGGGCCCGATCGGGTACGGAAACTTTCTTCAGGTTAAAACTGTCGAACGCCAGGGCAATATCAGGGCAATGGGCCTCCCGGGCTTTCTGCACGGCTCCGCCAATCGCCCGGCGGACAATCTCATTTTCGCACTTTGCTTCGGAACCGAGACCGACAAACAGCAGTCGCCTGGCGCCGCTGCCGCTCGCCGGAGCAACCATGAAACTCTGGCCGGCCGAGCCCTTGAACTCGCCGCTTTTGACCGCCTTGCGCAGAAGGCCGCCGGTCAATTGATCGAGTTCGCCGGCAATTCCTTTACTGCTCTTCCCTTCGAAAACGCCAGCCACCAGAAAGTTACTTTTAACTTTGGCAGCACTGCCCCGCTTGACAACAAAATCCATTATGTCCTCCCGTTTCGGAAATATTTTTCCCGATAATTCGATTTCCAGTTTTCTTTAACCTCGGCACTGACACCAAGTATCTGCTGCATCTGGTCGGCGACCGGATCGAGCTCCCTGATGCCACATCCCTCTTCAAGGGCGAGACCGGTCCGCCGCCGCAGGAGATCCTCGGGGGTTCGCGCCAGTTCAAATTGTACAGAATATTGCACTTCGAGCCGGGTCAACTCCGAACCCGGGCAGACCGGCTCGAGCAATTCGGGCGTGCCCCGGGCCAGCGACAAGACCTTGGCGGCCCGAGAACCATAGCGTTTGACCAGCTGTCGGACCAGCGCTGACGGACCGTAACCCGATCCGGTCAACCGTTCATATTCATTTTCGATGTTCTCCAGATCTCCCCCCGGTAGCGGCACGGATGCGGTGCGGCTCGACCCGAAACCTTTGCCGATTCGCTCGGCGATCAGCCCGGCGACCTCCTCGGCGACGGCCCGGTAGGTCGTGTATTTACCGCCCCCGACCGAGATCAGGCCGCTGGCCGATTCGAAGATACGGTGTTCCCGTGAGACCTTCGAAGCGGTATCCCGGGTATCTGAAACGAGCGGCCGCAGCCCGGCAAAGGAAGCGATGACGCAATCGCGGGTCAGGCTGGTGTCTTGCAGATGACGAGCCGACTCCCTGAGCAGATAGTCGATATCCTCTTCGGTTGCGACCGTCTCCTCCGGCGGCCGGTCGGTGTCGGTATCGGTGGTGCCAATCAGGGAGAGTTCGCCCCAGGGGATGACAAAAAAGAGACGATCATCGACCTGGCTTGAAAGATAGATCGCTTCATCACCGCGGTTGACCCGCGGCACCAGGATATGGGCGCCGCGGGTGGTCCGGAGCATCGGCTCGTGATCACCGGCGAGCGTTCTGACCTTATCCATCCAGGGCCCGGTCATGTTGATGACCACGTCGGCAGAGGTTTCGATTCGGCTGCCGGCTTCGAGGTCGGTCAGGCTGATGCCGGAGATCTTTCCTTCCGAAAAGGTGAAAGCGTCAAGTCGAATATAGTTGGCGACGGTGGCACCGGCTTCGGCGGCAGCGATCACATTCTCGAGGCAGAGCCGGGCATCATCCATCTGACAATCCCAGTATACGGCAACCCCCTTGAGCCCCTGGCGACGGAGGGCCGGTTCGCGACTCACCGCCTTGTCTGGACCAAGCATCCCGTGGATGTGGGTATTGCGAAACATTGCCAGCAGGTCATAGAGGAGCATCCCGGCCCGCACCATCCAGAGAGGCCGCTTGTCCCCCTTGTAGACCGGCACATAAAAACGGAGCGGCCAGACCAGGTGCGGGGCGATGGCAAGCAGGGTCTTTCTTTCCCGGCACGCCTCGAAAACCAGCCGAAGATCGAAATTTTCGAGATAACGCAAGCCGCCGTGAATCAGCTTGGTCGAAGCGCTCGAGGTTCCGGAGCCGAAATCATCCTTGTCGACAAGGGCGGTCCGAATCCCGCGCAGAGCCAGATCGCGCGCCAGCCCGGCACCGTTAATGCCGCCCCCGATGATCATCACATCGAAGTGCTGTCGATTTAATCCTTCCGGATTTCGGTGTAAAGCTTTCAGTTCTTCCATGAGGAACAATATATCGGGGAGTCTCACCCTTTACAACCGGGCTTTTGACATTTCTTCATCAATCAGTAAAATGGATGAACGTACCTGACATGTTCTGCAATTTTCGATAGTTAAAGGAGGCTGCCATGCCGAATAGAAAACTCGCCCTGTTACTGACCCTGCTTGTCGGATTAATGAGTGCCTGCACCCTGAGCAAAGGAGCAGGTGGCGACACTGAAACTGTTAACAATTACATTGAGGGGAAAGGGAGTACCGGTATTCGTGGCCAGATAACAGCCAAGGCGACCGGCCAGCCGATTGAAGGTGCCTACGTCAATATCTACCCCGATGCCATTTCAAACCTGCTTGGCCCCTCACAGTATATTTCGACTCCGACCGATGCCAACGGCAACTACAAGATCGATGTTCCGCCCGGATCCTACTACGTGGTGTCACGCAAGCGGATGAGCGGCCAACCGTCGGGGCCGCTGGCCCCGGGCGACCTCTTCTCCGAACACCAGCGGGTCAAGACTACAGTCGTCGCCGGCAAGCTCTCGATAATCGACCTGCCGCTGGCCCCGATGAAAGCGCCGATGTTTTTCAAGAAATCAACGGTCGAGACCCAGACCGACACCGGTATTCGCGGTCGCCTGATCGACAGTGAAGGCAAGCCGGTACCCGGAAGTTTTGCTGTTGCTTACGATAATACCGATATCAAGCGGTTGCCCGATTATGCTTCGACCCTCTCCGACAGCAATGGCAATTTCGTGATTTTTCTGCCGCAGGGAGGCACCTACTACCTCAGTGCCCGCATTCACGCCTGGGACATGCCTCGGCCGGGCGAATTGTACGGCACCTATGGCGAACCGGACCCCGCCCCGATCACGGTCAGTAAGGGTGCCTTCGTTAAAGAGATTGAAATTGTTTTGACTCCGTTCACCGGAACCTACAAGGAGGGGAAGAGCCGGCGGCCGTACTAGGTAATGCAAAAGGGTCTGGATTTAAATCCAGACCTTTTTTACGGCTTGCCGCTGCCAATAGCAGACGCAATATCCGGGTCGCTTGATTAAGCGAATACTCTTTCTCCATCATTTGTCCAAGTTAGAACATAAGGTCGCGCGGTCGCACACGCCGCATCCATAAGGCATTAGCAGATGGGGATACCGTTGGCCAGGGACACTTCCCGAATTACAGGGAGGTGTCCCCGGACCAGAAGGCAGAAGACTGAAGGCAGGAAGAACCGCGCGGTCGCGGCCGCGCACTCCGCCATACTCTTTTATTAAGCCATAAAAGAGTATGCAGAAAACGGCTCCCTTGCCGGGGGCCTTTTTTGTGCGGTCAGGATTGTTTTTTCAACTTTGCTGCCAGGGAGTTTGCCTTGAGGCAAACACAGTTCGTCGCTGTCGCGGTTGCGGTCGGGCTGCGGTTGAGTGATCGCGCGAGCGAAACCGACCTCAAGA
>PKUH01000047.1 GCA_002869615.1 Desulfuromonas sp.
CCCTGACGATACAAACCTGCGAATATGGCTGGTAGCCCTTTGCAGTTATTGATAATTCGTATTCTCCGGCGGGAAGCCCGAAAAAGAAAAAAGCCCCGCCGGAGGTAAAATCGGTTCCCGTAAGATAATGCTCGGCAAAGTACTCGTCGTAGCTGCCTTCTTCTCCCGGCAAAATGCGGACTGTCCGAAGAATGCCGTTCCCTTTCAGGGTGATGCTCTCGATCGGTACGTCCGGGTCCGGTTTCCAGTCGGTTCCGGTCTGAATCCCCGGCTCGCTTTTGATCACGTAGCCGCGGATGTAGCCGACCGGCTCGAGTTCAAACGTAACGTTCGCCAACTGGTCATCATCGATGCGGATCGGTATGCTGCTTGGCTGCGGGGAGAAGGCCGGGGCGAGTAAAGTCACGTTGTATTTTCCGGGGAGAAACGGGCCGTGAACCTTGCCGGAATCGTCCGGACCGAGATGAACCAAGGTTTCAGCCCCCTTGCTGTCGGTCGGCTGGAGCAGCAGATACAGCCGCGGTCGCGGAGAATCTTCGGGAAAGTCGAAGGAGTAATCGACCTGTAACCTGTTGCCGGATTTCTTGTCCGCGTCGTTCGACCTTCGATCGATATTGGCCAGGATGGCGTTGTACTGCGAGAGGACCAGGGGGCTCGAGAGAATTCCGACATGATCCTCGTTGAACCCGTAGATCATCTTCGCATCTTTTTGCGATCGATAATCGAGCTGACTTGTCAGTGTGACCGCCTTGTCGTTGTTCGGTCGCAGAATATTCCGATTCCCCTTGTGCCCGAAGAAGAGATAGTGATCGATCGACTCCGGCATGCTCTTCATGAATAGCGAATTGATAAAAGGGCTATGCGGTTGCATGTCATGCCAGGCCGGGATGACGGCCGGAGAGTATTTGACGCCGAGTTCGGCCAGCTCTTCGCCGCCCCAGGGGGTCGAAATGGAGATGAAGGTCGAAAGGGTCGGAAAATAACGACCATAGTTGACGATGAATGACCGGACGACCAGTCCGCCCATGCTGTGGGCGGTAATGTAGAGTTCATCGAATTTGTATTTTGTCTGCAGGTTCTGCATTTTCCAGAGGAGCAGGTAGGCCATCGAGTCGATCGAAGAGCCGGAGGGATAATAGAAAAACCAGGGCTGATACCGGCTGCGGTCGATACTTTCGAAAAATGTGCGCCAGTCACGGGGTGAACCGGACGCACCGTGAACGAAAAGGATCGGAATTTTCGCCGGATCGTATTTTTCAAGAAAATAGACATTCCCGCCGATTTCCCGGAAAAATTCCATCGGTGCCCAGAATCCCTTTTTACCGTACTCGGCCGAGAACAGGGGGTCGTCGATATTTGCAATGGCCCCGGGGGCCGTACTGTGGAAAGAATCGTATTCCTTCGGCGGCAGTCTGGAGCCGACCGGAAAGTCAATTTCATTCCCGTCGTGTTCCGTCATGACGATGTCCAGGTTGCCGACGACGCCTCCCGCCGGCACGGCCCCCTGCTCGGCATTGATGAGCTGGCCGGCCGGTTCGCCTCTGTCATAGACCAGGTTCCTGTTTAAATCGCCAAAGGCGACGATATTGTGTGCCCCGATGGTGACCAGCAACTCATACGGTCCCTGTTCATGCAGCGTCGTGTAATGGTCGATTGTTATCGCATCTCCGTTTTTCGAATAGGCGACTACGACCACCGGCATCTCTTGCGGGGAAAGGGTGCTGGAAACACTACCGACCAATACGACAGATTGCTGGGTAAATGCCTCTTCTTCCTTCAAATGCAGGAAGGCGCATCCGGCCATCAGGATGGTGAGCAATAAACAACTGATAAATTTGGGTAACGGTTGTCTCATCATGATGTTATTGACTTTGCAAGATGATGCATCAGCCGTTCAGGGAGAGTCACTGTTATCCCGACAAGGTCAGGGCAACGAAATATTGGTTTAAGTCCTACGGCTGAAGTTGCTGTCTTAAAAAACAAAAAAATGGCCTGAAAAAGCTCATTTTCTATTCATGCCTAATCGACTCGAGCGATTATATTCATCAAAGCTTTTCAAGCCCGTATGCCCCTCCCGACAAAAGATTCGAATTCGTAAGGTTTCAAAATAACTGAAACCATATGAGCCGTCAAATCATCAATCAAGGTTCGACTCATCGGGTTTTTTCGCGCTGTAGAGCGCCAGGGTCCCGAACAGGGTGCTGTAGGTCCGGCGCTCGGTAACGTCGATGAAGCCGGCCTCTTCATAAAGGGTGATCAGCCGCCCGGCGACGTTGTCGCGGGTGACGGCGAAACCGTCGACGATCTGTACGATGTAGAACACGCTCCGCATCAGGGGATTCGCGGCCCGGCCCCAGTCGGCGATATGGATCTCGCCGCCCGGCTTGAGCACCCGGAACATCTCGCGGGCGGTCTTAATTTTCTCCTCCCAGGTCAGATGATGGAAGAAGAGGCTCGAAACGATCCGGTGGAAGTGGGCCGGGGGGTATGGCAGGCTGAAGGCCGAGCCCTGCTCGAAGTCGATGGCTGTCCCGGCGGCCCCGGCTTTTTTCGCCGCCTTGGCCAGCATGTCGGCATCGATATCGAGACAGGCGATCTCCGCCTCCGGATGATGCTGCTTGAGCCAGATGGCGAGAGTGCCGGTGCCGGCGCCGAGATCGAGCACGCGATGTTCCGGTTCGACGGCAGCCTGATCGATCAAGACCGGTTTGAACGACCGCTCCAGCGAGAAGGTTGCGGCAACCAGGTCGTAGAACGGGGTCAGCCAGTGCACGCCGAGCGCCGGAACATACGCCGGAGCGGAAGCGCTCGGCAGGCTCTGTTCAATCCGCTCGATCGTTTTTTCGAGGATCAGGTGGTTGACCCCCATGCCGAGATAGCCGGTCTGCCCGTAGGTGTCGTACAGCGGCAGCTGTTCGAGCAGGAGCTCGATGTCAGTGCTCGAATCATGAACAAGGTCGGCAATCGATAAGATCCGTTCTGCCAGGTAGTCGGGGAGATCGTTCTCATGCTGAGCTTTCTCCGTTTCCTCGCGGAGCCTGTTGGCAATCGATTCCATCGTTAATTTCTCAGCCGGTACCCCTTGCTGATCAGTATCGCCGCCCAGCAGAAAGCGGCGAATGCCATCGCGCCGCCGACGGCGAAGGAGAGCCAGAGCGGCAGGTCGCCGACGCCGATCAGGGCATGGCGGAAACCGTCGATCAGGTAGAAGATCGGGTTCAGGTGCGACAGCTCCGACCACGGCTGCGGCAGCAGTGAAATCGGGTAGAAGACGCCGCCGAGATAGATCAGCGGCAGGATCAGGAAATTCGTAAACATGGACAGCGAGTCGAAGTTGTTGGCGTAGATCGCCGCCAGCAGGCCGAACTGGGCGAACAGGAAGCTGGTGAGAATCGCCATGCCGAGCACCGCCAGGGGGTAAGACCAGGGGAGCGTGGCAAAGAAGGTCGAAACCAGCCAGACGATGGTTCCGACCAGCAGGCCGCGCAGCATCGCCGCCAGGGTGTAGGCCATGATGAACTGCGGCGGGGTGACCGGGGTCACCAGCAGGTCGACAATATTGCCGAGGTAGCGCGACATGAACAG
>PKUH01000048.1 GCA_002869615.1 Desulfuromonas sp.
ATCACCGGGACCGACCTGGTAATCGGAGGAAGTCGGACCGGGATCGACAAACGGCTCGACATTGACTTCATGCCGCGAGATCACCGGCGTGCCTTCGACGGCGAGAGAGGTGCCCGGTGCCAGGTCGGTATATGATGCACACCCGGCGAGACCGCTACAAACGGCAATGGACAGTAACACCGCCGCTAAGAATTTGAATTTATCCATTGCTCCAACTTTCCAAATAAAAAAGAAAACTCCCGATTTATAACAGAAAACTCGTCAGGGTGCAATCGAATCAATAGTTGTAAGGGGTCAGGTCTCAACTTCTGACACTTGCTTGTGGGTTTGCGATATCCAGCTGTAAGCTGTAAGCCGTAAGTTTCAATCTGACTCTTCACCCTTCACTGCATTGTACGCCACGAAGACACGAAGGGCGCCAGGATAAAGCAAAGACCCCAGCGACTGGCCCAGAACGGGGACTGTCCCTGAGCGATAAAGCACCAAACCGAAAGAAAATAAACCGGAATTGGCCGCTGATAAAATCAAAAACTCTGTCAGCCGCGATGAAAATCTATCAAGATCTGTAAAACCTGACCTTTAAACAGATTTTCATAGATTTTGATAGCGGCCAAAAAGCCTTCTCATGTCTTAGCCGCTGATGAACACAGGGAAACCAGGGGACTGTCCCCGAATGAAAAGCAAAAGCTTTATTAGCCGCTGATAAAATCTGATCAAGTCTGATAGATCAAAATCTTGGGTTTTGGTTATAAGATTAAAACAATAATCAGGGTTTTTCTTAGGCCTTATCAGATGTTATCAGACCTTATCTGCGGCTAACCGGTTTGAAGTTTATTCTTGAATCAAAGGCGTAATCGGCCGCGGATGGACGCTGACAGGCGCGGATAAGATCCAAGTCATTTCTACGGTATTTTTAACGGAGAGCCGCTGAGGCGCAGAGAGAAAAACGAAGCAAAAGCAAAACCGGGACTTTGGGTTAGAGCGGAAACATAATAGCCTTTAACTCTCCTTCTCTCCGCCTCTCCGTTAACATTGGTTTCGGCTTTGCGCCCCATTGTGTTAAGGATTATTCTGCTTATAATCAGCGGAAATCGGCGTGCATCAGCGGCAAAACGACTTTAGAAGATAATAGAAACGGATGCTTTAACGGAGAGCCGGAGTGAGCTGTCAGGGCCCAGACGAATCGAGCCCCGCCGCAAGAGCCTCCGGCAGTTCGGACCGAATCGTCGCGAGAGCATCGCCGAGAAAGCTTTCGAGGCTGGCCCGGGTATGCCCATCCGAACCGTAACAATGATAAAGGCCGGCCTGGCGGAGCCGTTGCTCCTGCTGCCGGACCAGGCTTCCGTAATAACCGCCAACGCTGCCGAGATTTCCCTGGAAGAGGCAGCCCATCAGCTTCAGTTCGCCGAGCAGTGTCTCTTGGAGCGACTCCTTTTCGGTACCCGCATGGTTGGACCCGGCCGCAAAAAACCGGAACAGGGAACCTGATTTTCGCGCCGGCGGCGCCAGAAAGGCGTGCCGCTCCGGGTGGGCCAGCAGCGGGAGACAGTCGCTGCGGACCAGGTGGAAAATGTTTTCTCGCAACAGCTGCGGGTCGGCGTTGGCCGGAGTTTCGACCAGCACCATTTTTGTGCCGCCGAGGGTCACCGGGTCGGACGAGAAGTCCTCGACGAAAAACTCATCGAGACAGTATTCCATCCCGGCCAGCAGGGTCAGGTCAATCCCCTCTTCCTTCAGAATGACCTGAAGCTCACAGATCTTCTGCCGCATCGCTGCCGGACTGGTGTCGTACATGCCGCGCAACCGGTGCGGCGTACAGCAGACATGCGAATAGCCGTTATCGGCGAGCAAGCGCGCCATCGCCACGGCTTCATCGATGGAAGGTGCGCCGTCATCCAGTTCATGCAGTATGTGACAATGCCAGTCGATCATAAAATTCAGTTACCAGTTAGAAATACTCGAATTCATTATCTTAACGCCCGTTCGCTAACGCTCACTCAAGGCGCAAAGACACAAAGAAAAGCATCCCATTGCGAAAGATGTATTGACGGCGATTTAGCAAGCTGGCAGTTGTCAGAGATAGTTTCCAGTAATAAAGCTCTGCCCCTCTCCGCCTCTCCGTTACCCTTTCTTTAGTTTTATATTTTGCATTTACCCATAAAAAGATTTCGCTTTTCTTTGCGCCTTTGCGTCTTTGCGTTGAACAAATTGAATTGACTTTTCAATCAACAAATATCTATTCGTTCCGGATGCGCGGATCAGCCAGGGCGTAGCTGATATCGGCGACCAGGTTGCCGACCAGGGTGAGGACTGCGCCGATGACGAGGACGCCCATAATAAGCGGGTAATCGCGCATCATGACTCCATCGTAGAAGAGCTTGCCCATTCCCGGGATCGCGAAAATGGTTTCGAAGATGACGCTGCCGCCGATCAGGCCGGGTATAGAAAGGCCGAGGATGGTAATCACCGGCAGCAGGGCATTGCGCAGGGCATGCTTGAGGATCACCGTGCGTTCCGACAGGCCCTTGGCCCGGGCCGTTAATATGAAATCCTGGCGGACCACTTCGAGCATGTTGGCGCGCATGTAGCGGGAAAACCCGGCGAGACCGCCGAAAGCCGAGACGAATACCGGCAGGATCAGGTGGTGCAGCAGATCGAGAAACTGGCGGCCGGTACTCATGTATTCATAGCCGAAGGAGCGGAGGCCGGCGATCGGAAACAGTCCGAGGCGGACGCCGAGGTAGTCCATCAACAGCAGGGCGAGCCAGAAAGACGGCATGGCAAAGCCGATAAAGACGAAGATGGTCGAGCCGCGATCAAAGAGACTGTTCTGCCGGACCGCGGCAATAATTCCGATCGGCACCGAGACCCCGAGGATGGCCAGGATCGACAGCAGGTTGATGGCGATCGTCACCGGCAGCCGTTCGGCGATCTTGTCGATGACCGGTCTTCGGTCGAGGGCAAACGACTCACCGAAATCGAGCGTAGCAATCCGCGAGACCCAGTCGAGATACTGGGCGTGCAGGGGTTGATCGAGACCGTACTGCGAGCGCAGCTTTTCCCGGAGTTCGGGCGACGCATCCGGATTCAGATCGGTCTGCAGATCGGTCGGTTCGCCCGGCGCCAGGTGGATCACCATAAATGAAATCAGGGTGATGCCGATCAGCATCGGGATCATCATCAACAACCGTTTTCCGATATACTTCAGCAAGTTAGTTCCATTTCATCGATCGTATTTCTGTTCACCTCGCGGCACCCACCACTTGATGAAATTGTGCCGGATCCCGGCCGGCGCCACTTCGATGCCACGAAAGCGTTTGGCCACGGCCGGCAGCGAGTACCCGACATACAGAAAGGTATAGGGCTGCTCATCGGCCAGAATATCCTGAAAGCGGTCATAAATTTTCTTGCGTTCTCCCCGGTCGAAGATCCGACGCCCCTTCTCCAGCAGCTGATCAACTTCCGGGTTGTTGTACTTGATGAAATTGAGCTCGCGCGGCGCCGTCTTGCTCGAATGCCAGATATTGTACTGATCCGGTTCAGGGCCGCCGGTCCAGCCAAGGATGGTCGCATCGAAATTTCCGGTAAAGATGAATTCTTTAAGGAAGGTCGCCCACTCGACCACCCTGATCTTGACCGCGATGCCGACATCCCTGAGCCGCCGTTGGATAATCTCGGCGGTTTTGGCCCGCAGGTCGTTCCCCTGGTTGGTCACGATGGTGAAGGCGAACGGCTTGCCGTTGCGGTCGAGGACCTGGTCGTCATCGCTGTCGGACCAGCCGGCAGCGGCGAGCAACTGTTTCGCCTTTTCCGGGTCGTAAGAGTAACGCTTGACCTGTTTGTTGCAGACCCAGTGATCCGGCTTGTACGGTCCGGTCGCGATCTCGCCGAGACCGAGCAGGACGCCGTCGATAATCTCCTGTTTGTCGATCGCATAGGCGATCGCCTGTCGGACTCTTTTATCCCGGAACAATTCCTTTTCAAGGTTGTAGCCGAGATAGGTATAACCGAAACCGAGGTATTTGTATTTGTTGAAATTCCGGGTAAAGACCGGCGTATCGGTCTGGGTCTGATACTGAATCGGGGTCAGCCCCATAAAGTCGAGTCCGCCCGACTGCAGCTCGAGAAACTGGGTCGACTGATCGGGAATGACCCGGTAAATAACCCGCCGCAGGTACGGCTCGCCCTCGAAATAATCGGCATTGGCCTCAAGGACAACCCGCTCACCGGCATCCCATTTCACGAATCGATAGGGTCCGGTACCGATCGGTTTGCGGATCAGCGGACTCTTGGTGATATCCTTCCCTTCGAGGAGATGAAGGGGATGAATGGCCAACCCCCAGCTCTCGAGAGCCGGGGCATAAGGCTGTGCATAGGTCACCTTGAAGGTATAGGGATCCGGAGCGGTCGCCTCGACCACCTGCCGATAGTCTTCGGCGTAGGAGGTCGGCACCTCGGGATCGATATAGAGTTTGTAGGTAAACATGACATCGGCGCTGGTAAAGGGAGCGCCATCATGCCATTTGACACCCTTGCGTAAATGGAACGTAATCGAGAGATTATCCTCGGAGATCTCCCAGGACTCAGCCAACGCCCCTTCGAGGATGTAATTCTTGTCATAACGGACCAGGCCGTTATAGACATGACTGTTGATCGCCGACGATGCCGAATCGGACGCGAGGACCGGCAACAGGTTATTGGGCTCGCCGATCGATGCTTCGATAAAGGTATCGCCGCGAACAGGTTCGCTGTCGGCGGCTGATGGTGCGGCCACCGGCGCCTGTTCGTTACAGGCCGACAATAACAGCACCATCATAAAAATCAGCAGCTTACTGAAAGAGTTCTGTGCATTCATAGTCTGTACTCGCATTGTCAATAGAGCGGAAATGGCTCGATATCATAACCCGGCGGTGGCTCGATCGTGAACAGTCCGGGGTCGATTCGGGCGTTGACTTCAACATCCTTGAACTCGAGAGCCACCCGGGTGGCTGACGGCTCCAACAAGAGCTCGATCAAATGGGGATAACCATCCCGGTAGCGCTCGTAACGGATCGACGAGATCAACCGGCCACTTAGCCGGACCGAGAACCGGTTGAGCCTGAGATCCGGATCAAAATCGAGCTCCTGTTCCAGTTCACCGGCTTCGAGCAGTAAGCGATGGCTACCGGAATCGAGCCGCTGCAGCTGAATCGATTGCGGTGCGAGGAGGACCGGACGCAACAGCAACAACGAAACGACATCTTCTGCCGTCATTGGCAGCGACGAGATTTTTTCAAGAAACCCGGCATCCGGCGAGCCGGCATAAGCTTTACCCTCTCCCGGAAGCAGGACAACCAGCGTCGCGCCGTCGGTAGCAGCCAGCAGTGCCGGCGAGCCGAAAAGCCCGAGCGTTTCAAGACGCAACTGATCCGGGGCCCGGGCGATCACAACCTGGCTGACCGTTTTTTGGTCCGAACCCCTGGCCAGCGCCACCCGGGCCAGCCCCCTGACACTGACAAACTGCTGTCCGATCTGATCGATCCGCCGAACCAGATCGGCAATTTCCGGCTGCGCAGCGGCAATCGGTGGGCGCCCGGCCGGTGCACAAGAACTGCAAAGCAGAGCCGATGCCGCCAGGACAAGCATCCAGAGAGAAGGAGCCGCCAAAACGGACGACGCCGGCACGGGCCGCTTAATCAATGGTCACCTCTTCTCCCTTGTCTGCTCAAGGTTCTCGATCAGCTGCCGGAGATCAGGCCGGTCGCGGTCCGATCGGGCAAGCGCCTCGCGAAAGGCTTTGCTCGCCTCGCCGGTCCGGCCAAGGGCTTTATAGGTAAAACCGAGATGTTCGTGAACAACCGGGTCCGCCGGAGCCCCCTTGAACGCCAGCAGCAGGTTTGCCAACGCTTCTTCAAAACGCCCGAGTCGATAAAGAACCCAGCCAAGGGTATCACGGATGTACGGCTCATCGGCCGCCGCCAGGGCTTTTTCGGCCATGGCAAGGGCCTGGTCAAGTTTAATATTCTGCTCGGCGTAGGAATAAGCGAGAAAGTTAAGACCGTTGACATGGCCGGGGTTGACTTCAAGCAGACGCTGCGCCGCCTGCTCAGCTGCTACAAGCTTGCCGGTCTGATCGAGCAATACCATTTTTCGATACAACAGGGTATTCTCTTCCGGATAGCGGTCGAGGCCTGCCTCGATCACCGACAGTGCTTCGCCCGGGTGCCCGAGATCGTTGTACAGGAACGAGAGGTAATCGAAAACTTCCGGTCGCGACGAGAGCAGCTCCCGATGTTCTTCGAGCAGTTCTGCCGCCTCGGCAGTCCGCTCGAGCTGTTGCAGATTATACGCCTGGTGAATCAGGGCATCGGCATAAACCGGGCTTGCTGCTTTAACCTTTGCAAATTCCGTCAACGCTTTAGAGAGTTGACTATTCTCTTCAAACGCGATTCCGAGATAGTAGCGGGACTGATCGTCACCGGCATCGATCGCTACCAGATCTTGAAAAAAGCCGGCGGCCGCTGACCAGTCGCTCCGTTCGAAATGAATCAATCCCGATTTGCGCAAGGCCGTCTGATTATGTGGATCAATCTTCAGGATCTGCCCGAGCTGCAGCAGGGCATCGTCGTATCTTTGCTGTTCGACATATTGGCCGACCAGACGATGTCGCAGCCGGAGGTTGTCCGGAAACTCCGATATCTTTTCGCGAACCAGCTTTTCCGCTTCGTCGGAGCGACCTTCATCGACAAAAAGATCGGCCAGTTCGGTTATAGCGAGGAATGATCCCGGTTCAACTTCCAGAGTCTGACGATACGCCTCCTCCGCCAGCGCCGGCAAAGCGGTCTGCCGGTAAGCGCGGGCCAGAGCGAGGCGGGCGTAGGTCTCTTCGGGTGAGCGGTCAATGATTTCCTTCAGCACAGCTATCGATTGCGGCATGTCGCCGGCGCGATTGTAAAAAAGTGCCAGCTGGTAAGGGATGCGCTCATCTTCCGGATCGAGCTGTGCTGCTTTTTCGAGATGAACAACTGCCTGTTCGTACTGATCCTGGCGTGAATAAAGACTGGCCAGCAGCAGATGTGCCGGCAGTAGTTCCGGGTCGAGGATCAGGGCATCTTCAGCCAGGCGGAACGATTTTTCGATTTGTTCAAGATGCAGATAGACTTCAGCCAGGGTCACTTTCAGGTATGCCGAATCGGGTGTCAGGTCGTTTGCTTTTTCGAGAGCCCGGGCCGCTTCTCCCAGGCTGCCTTCCATTCCGGCCAGCCGTGCCACGGCATACTGATAAAGACTTTCGGAAAACCGTTCGCGTTCGGACGACGCAGCGGTCCCGGCGGCCGGCGGCACAAGATCGTCGGCAACCGGCGCCACAGCCGTCTGGCAGCCGGTCAGAAGCAGAAGCAAAAGAAATAGAAGATATTTTGTCAGATTATGGATTTTCAATTTTTTCCGCAACATCCTGCCCTGAACAAAAAGGTGTATTGCACTTTCCCTGGCGAATTGGTGCTCATTCAAATTCTGCCATACTTTCCCATCTTTATTCTGGAAATAAAACCAGATTCGCCGGTATCGCCCGGCGGTCTTACTTATAAGACAGCTGTAAGTTTTAAGCTGTAAGCTGTCAGAGAAAGTCTCAAAACTTTAAAAGCAAAGCCTTTGACTCACCCGTGGAGCTCTTGAGGTCGATTCCGTTAGCGCGATCAATGAACCGCAGCCCAACCGCAACCGCCACGGAGACCAACTGCGTTTGCCTCAAGGCAAACTCCCCGGTAACACAATTGAACAAAAACAATTCAGGCCGTACACAAAGCCCCCGG
>PKUH01000049.1 GCA_002869615.1 Desulfuromonas sp.
AAATATAAAGGAGGGGTTATGGCTTTAATAGAATGTAAAGAGTGCTCAGGACTACTACAGCTTAGTTAATCACACAAGGTATTTAGTGGGGTTCATTGTAGTAAGTTGTTACCTATTTTGTTACCCAAGCTGCATTTAAAAGAAAAGGACTTACAGCGAAAAGCCGTAAGTCCTTGTTTTTTAATGGTGGAGCTAAGCGGGATCGAACCGCTGACCTCTTGAATGCCATTCAAGCGCTCTCCCAGCTGAGCTATAGCCCCGTGAAACGAGAAAGATTTATAGCAAACGCGGTTCCCACTGTCAATACTATTTAGCATGACCAGGGTTTTTGCTCGTGTCGGTCCCGATCTGCCGGAGTCCTCTCTAAAACAGTTTCGACAGATACGGTTCTGCCAGGCTGATGGCCGAAAGAATCGCTGCGCCGATCAGGAACGGGTCACACTCCTTGATGCGGCCGATAAAGAGGCGGATCAGAACGTAGGAGACGAAACCGAAGGCGAGGCCATTGGCGATGGAGAAGGTTAGCGGCATCAGGATGAAAGTGAGAAAGGCCGGGGCGGCATCGGCGAAATTGTAGAAGTCGATCTGGCTGATGCCGCGCATCATGAACACGCCGACGATGATCAGGGCCGGGGCGGTGGCGAACCCGGGAACGACGCCGATCAGCGGGGTGAAGAGAACGGCCAGTAAAAAGAAGGCCGCCGTGAAAACGCTGGTCAGGCCGGTCCGGCCGCCATCGGCGACACCGCTGGCCGACTCGATATAGGTCGTGGTTGTGCTGGTACCGAGCAGGGCGCCACCGACCGTGGCAACCGCGTCGGCAGTCAGCATCCGCGGCAGTTTCTCGATCTCGCCTTTTTCGTCGGCCATACCGGCCTCCCGACAGACAGCCAGCATGGTGCCGAGTGAGTCGAACAGGTCAACGAACATGAAGGAGAAGATGGCCGAGAGGAGCGCCAGACTCAGTGCGCTACCGATATCGAGCTGAAAGGCGATCGGTGCCGGTGAGGGGGGTACGGCAATGATTGCATCCGGCATCGGTACCAGTTGGAAGATGATGCCGGCAACGGTGGTGGCGATGATCGAAAGCAGAATCGCTCCCTTGACCTTGCGGATTTCAAGAATGATCGCCAGCAGCAGGCCGCCGAGGCCGAGCAGGGCCTGCGGTGTGAACGTTCCGAGGCCGACGATAACGGCATCGTTCTGGACGATAATGCCGAGATTCTTGAGACCGATAAAAGCGATGAACAGACCGATCCCGACCGCCGCCGAAACGCGGAGCGACTGTGGGATTGCCTTGACAATCTTTTCACGGACTCCGACCCAGGTCAGGATCAGGAAGAAGATGCCGGAGAGGAAGACGACGCCGAGGGCGGTCTGCCAGGCAATCCCCTGGTCGAGGACGAGCGAATAGGTGAAAAATGCATTCAGGCCCATACCGGGCGCCATCATCAGCGGTGCGTTGGCCCATAATGCGATCAACAGGGTGGCGCCGGCCGCGACCAGGCAGGTGATCGTGGTCAGGGCGCCCTTGTCCATGCCGGTGGCCGCGAGAATACCGGGATGAACAAAGATGATGTAGGCGGCGGTCAGAAAGGTGGTCAGACCGGCAATCGCCTCGGTCCGGACGGTGGTGCCGTGTGCTTTCAGTTTGAACAAGTTCTCCAGCATATACCCTCTCCTCGGTTCATGGTGTTTTATTTTGAGTGGTATAGCATATTTTACGAGGATGGAAAAGAAGGGGCGACATGGAGAGGGCAGGTTTCAGGTCTTTAGGTACCAGAAATCAGGAGTCAGGTCTGGATCTATTGGTTTATCCGAAGCCCCGAAGCCTCACATCCGATAGTGCACAAGCGAAAGGGCGGGGACAGTCCACGGAGGAACAGTCCCCGCTTTTTGCTCTTGCTTTTTCTGGTTACTGATCACTGCCAACTGAATACTGATTTATTGCGTCTTAAACAGCGTCAGAAGCATCTTGAACCGTTTGTTGGCCTGAACCTTGTGCGCGATGCCGCCCGGCATCAGCATGATCTCTCCTGCCTTGACAATTTTCGGCTCGCCGCCGATCGCGATTTCGGCTTCACCGTCGAGAATATAGACAAAGGCGTTGAAGGGGACGGTGTGCTCGGAGAGACCCTGGCCGGCGTCGAAGCTGAACACGGTCAGGGTGCCGATCTCCTCCTGCAGCAGGGTGCGGCTGACGACGGCGCCGTCCTGGTAGTCAACCATGGCGGCCAGTTCGGTTGGGGTTGCGCCTTCAATTCCGGGAGTCAGTTTTTCGCGTGTCATATCGTTTCTCCTTTTTGTTTATTGATTTATCAAAAGGATAACGGTTTCGACGCCGGAGGTAATTGACCCGCATCAAGAAAGCGGTTGTTATTCGATTATCGAATCTGATCAAAAAAGATGGTGATATGCTGCTTCAGGGCAAGGCTGCTGGCGTTATTGACTGCATGGAAGAGGGCGTTTTTCGCTTCGACCAGGTCGTTACGCCGAAAATGGGCCAGCGAGGCATGGTAGTAGATCCGGGCCTGGTGGTCGTAGTCGGGCGCTGATTTGAGCGCCTCGCTGAACAGGAAGAGGGCGTCGTCCGGTTGACCCGACTGCAGGAGAATCATCCCCTCGAGATCAGCCCGCTGTGACGGGTCGGCCAGTTGGTCAAGATGGGCGCGTGCCCTGTTGAGTTTGTTTTTATCCCGGCATTGAACCAGGCCGAGCCGGTAGTGGATTCTCTCACGCTGTTCGTGCCCGGGCGGCAATCGGTCGAGGCCGAGTTCATAGACGCGCTCCGCCTCGGCGAAATCCTGCAAAAACTCAAAAACTTCGGCCTGCTGCAGGTAAAGGTTGCCTTCCATGGGATTATAACGGATCGCTTCTGCAAACTTCCGGACCGCGGTCGCGTAATTCCCGATCGACACACTTCTCAGTGCTTCTTCGTGCAGGGTCGCCGATCGTTTCGGATCGGGCGGCGGCAGGGTGGCGCAGGCGTTGAGCAGGAGCACCGCGAGGAGAATTATTCTGATTGAAGGCTGAATCATCTTCGTCTATTGAATGGAAAAGGCCGAGCGAGTCGGCCTTTGTCTGTTATCCCAATTTTATTCCGGCGATCCGGAAAAGCGCCTCGCGGTACTTTTCCGAGGTTTTAGCGATGATATCGTCCGGCAGCGGCGGCGGCGGTGCGACCTTGCCCCAGTCCAGGGTTTCGAGGTAGTCGCGGACAAACTGCTTGTCGAAGCTCATCTGCGGCCCGCCCGGCTGATATTGATCCTTCGGCCAGAAACGCGAGGAATCAGGTGACAGGGCTTCATCGATCCAGATCAGTTCGCCATCCATGAGGCCGAACTCGAACTTGGTATCAGCGATAATGATCCCTTTTTCATCGGCAATCGAACGGGCCCGTTCGTAAATCGCAATCGATGTGTCGCGGACTTTTTCGGCCATCTCGCGCCCAATCAGCTTGATCGTCTCATCGAAGGAGATGTTTTCGTCATGCTCACCGAGTTCGGCCTTGGTCGACGGAGTGAAGATGGTCTCCGGCAGAATTTCGCTCTCCTGCAGACCCTTTGGCAGCGGGATGCCGCAGATAGTGCCTGTCTTCTGGTAATCCTTCCAACCGGAGCCGGAGATGTAACCCCGGACAATGCATTCGACCGGTAGCGGCTCGGCTTTCCTGACCAGCATGCTGCGGCCTTCGAGCAGCGCCCGGTACTGATGCGTTTCGGCCGGGAAGTCGTCGACCTCGGTCGATACAATATGGTTCGGAATGATATCCACCATCTGGTCGAACCAGAATTTTGAAAAGGTGTTGAGGACCTGGCCCTTGTAGGGGATGCCCTGGTCCATAATCACATCGAAGGCCGAGATGCGGTCGGAGGTGACCATCAGCAGATGCTCACCGAGATCGTAAATTTCACGGACCTTGCCGCGGTTGACCAGCTTGAGGTCGGCGAATTCAGTTTGCATGACAACCGGAATCATCATTCTAACCCTCTTCCAGCAGTTGGTTGATAAAGGGAGCAGCCGTGATTTCCGCTTCTTCCTTAAGCTCTGCAACCCGCGCGTCAAGGACCTCGCGGCGCATCGTGTTGCTGACGGTCTCGCGGAGCTGCTCACGTTTTTCTGCCGTTAGCTCGCTCATGTCGGCGGGCTGCTTCTCTTTCAGTTGGGCAACCACGAAGCGATCGCCGAGTTCATAGACATCGGGGGCGATCCTGTTCTCTTCGCTCAACTCGAAAGCTTTTTCCGCCAGCTTTTCGGCATTGCCGATTCGTGGGACAAAAGCACCGTAAGACTGGGCAAAGAGGCCGGTCTCTTCGAACTTGACATCCGCTTCTTTGGCGAGGGATGAGAACTTCTTGCCTGCTTGCAGGCCGGCAAGGATCTTTTCGGCAGCTTTTTTTGCGAGCCCGATACTTTCACTCTTGCGATAGGCTTCTTCCACTTTCTTTTTGACGGCGGAAAATTCCGGAATATGACTCTCCTCGCGTTCCTTGAGCGAGATCAGGTAAATCCCCGATCCGGTCCGGACCGGGCGGGCCAGTTCCCCTTTTTCAAGAGCGAAGGCTGCGGTCAGCAAAGCGGGATTCTGCTCGATGCCGTCGCCCGGTTTTTGCCGATCAAACAGGCCGGTCTCCTTGACGCCGAGATCATTTTCGGCCGCCGCTTTTTCGAGATCTCCGGTCTTGCGGTTGATGTTGTAGGCGTCCATCGCTTTTTCGAAGGCGACCCTGACTGCACCATCCTTTTTTAACCCGGCCTTGACATCGTCAAGGACCTCGGCGAGCGGCTTTACCCCTGGCTCGATGTAACCATTCATCTTTATGATATGGAATCCGAACGGACTTTCAACGATATCGCTGATCTTGCCAGGTTTGAGAGCGAAGGCGGCCTGTTCGAATGCCGGGACCATGGTGCCGCGGCTGAAGTACCCGAGGTCGCCGCCCTTGGCAGCGCTGCCGGTATCGTCGGAATACTGGCGTGCAAGTTTGGCAAAATCTTCACCCGCTTTTGCTTGTTCGAGGACTTTTTCGGCAAGTTTCCGCTTCTCAGCGCGGACATCTTCCTCGGCATCTTTTTCTACCTTGATCAGGATGTGCGCTGCATCGACCTGCTCTTCGATTTCGTACTTGTCAAGATTGCGTTCGTAGAATTTATTGATAGCAGCCTCATCGACGGGAACTTCATCGACGTAGCGGCCCGGTTCAAAAAGCAGGTAGCGGAGAGCGATCCGGGTCGGGATCTGGAACTGCTCCCGGTTCTGGTTGAAATATTCTTCGAGGTCGCCATCCTGGACCTTGACTTTGCTTTCAAAGCTTGCCGGAGCAAGGCGGACAAAGCTGAGATTGACCTTGTCATTCTGCTTGCGGAATTCGGCTTCGACATCACTCTCTTCAACCGTGACCGCGTCCATTATTTTTTCTTCGACCTTGTCGACGAAAAGGGTTCTCTCCTGACTCGTTTCAAAATCTTCCGGAGAGATCCGCTGGTAGTTGAGCACCTGCAGATAGGTGGCACGGTCAAAAACGCCATCTTTCTGAAACTGGGGAATTTTCGAGATTGAATCGACCATCTCCTGTTCGGAAACTTCGATGCCGAGCCGTTTGCCTTCCTGTTCGAGCAGAACCTGGCGGATGAGCTGGTTGATTGCTGCCTTGCCGAGGTTGAGCTGTTTTTCCATCTCGGCATTGAACCGATCGCCATAGAGGTTTTGATAGAATTGGTAGAGATTGCGATGGGCGTTCTGGTATTCCTGAACCCCGATGTCGGTCCCGTTGACGGTTATGGCAACTGAACTGCCATCCGAGGCCCGGTCACTCCCCCTGCCCCAGACGAGAAAGATGGTGCCGACAAAGGTCGCAATGATGCCCCAGAAAACGAATTTAACGAGGACGGATTGCTGTTTTTTTCTGATCAGATCTAGCATCTGTTAAGACTCTCCTTGGTGTCAATTTTACGTGCTGCGCAACAGGGCGCCATGTTAGACAATCAGGGGGGTAAATGCAATAACTTTTTCGGTTTTCTCGCTTGCAATGAAGAACCGATTTTGGTAGTGTGAACAGCATTTTACGGGACTATGGAATTCCCGTATTCGAGTTGAAGGAGAGACGCTTAAATGGCGAATTTATTTGACGCAGTCTGGGGGTTGTTTTCCAACGACCTGGCGATCGACCTCGGAACTGCAAATACACTTGTTTATTCCAAGGGTGAGGGGATCGTCGTCAGTGAACCCTCGGTCGTCGCGGTGCAGAAGGATTCGATGGGCCAGCGCAAGGTGCTCGCCGTCGGCATGGAAGCGAAGAAGATGCTCGGCCGGACCCCCGGCAGCATTATCGCGATCCGTCCGATGAAAGACGGGGTTATCGCCGATTTCGATATCACCGAGGAGATGCTGCGCTATTTTATCCAGAAGGTTCATAATCGCAAAACCCTGGCCCGGCCGCGGATCGTTATCTGCGTCCCGTCCGGCATTACCCAGGTTGAGAAGCGGGCCGTTCGCGAATCAGCCGAATCGGCCGGAGCCCGTGAAGTCTACCTGATCGAGGAACCGATGGCGGCTGCGATCGGAGCGGGCCTGCCGATTACCGAGGCGTCGGGCAACATGATTGTCGATATTGGCGGCGGCACCACCGAGGTTGCGGTTATTTCCCTTTCCGGGATCGTTTATGCCAAGTCGGTCCGCGTTGGCGGTGACAAGATGGACGAGGCAATCGTTCAGTATATGAAACGGAAGTACAATATGCTGGTCGGCGAACGGACGGCCGAACAGATCAAGATCGAGATCGGTTCGGCGTATCCGGACGAAACCGAATCAACCATCGAAATCAAGGGGCGTGATCTGGTTAGCGGTATTCCCAAAACCCTCGAATTGAACGCGACCGAGATCCGTGAGGCACTCTCCGAACCGGTCAATGCGATCACCGAGGCGGTCCGCATCGCCCTTGAACGGACACCGCCGGAGCTGGCGGCCGATATCGTCGACAAGGGCATTGTTCTGGCCGGCGGCGGAGCGATGCTTCGTAATCTTGACCTGCTGCTGCGCGAAGAGACCGGCCTCCCGGTGGTAATCGCCGAAGACCCTCTCTCCTGTGTTGTCCTCGGTTCCGGCAAGGTGCTGGATGAACTCGATTTGCTCAAACGGGTCGCGGTCGCATCATAAGGCTGATCGACAATCGTCAACCTTGGCGTTTTCGACGGGTGGCGGTTGCGCTAAAACGGCAGGCGGATTAATCTCCCGATCCCGGGCATCGGACGCCTTGCTCCCGGAGTTTCTGTTCAGTCTGAGTGCGTAAAACAGATAAGAGGGCCAGAACCGGCCCTCTTTTTTACTTGTTTTTTTATTAACACGGAGAGCTCCAAATGCTGGAACTCCTCAGGCGTTTTCGCCGGCCAATTCTTGTTTTTTTCATGATTCTGGCAGCGCTGTTGCTTTATTCGGCAAACTTGCGGCGCGGCGGTACGTCAACCTTTTTTGAACGTTCTGTTCTTCAACTCACCTCACCGCTGCACAAGGCCCTTGATGTTGTCTGGAAAGGGGCCGCAGATACCTGGTCCCGTTATCTCTGGCTGGTCGACACCGAGCGCGACAACGAAGCGCTGATTGATGAAAACCGCAAGCTGAAGGCCGAACTGGTCCGTTTCGATGAGGTTCGCCTGGCCAATCAGCGGCTGCGCAAGCTGCTCGATTTTAAGGAAGAGGTTCAACTGCCGCCACTTCCGGCCCAGGTGATCAGTGAAGACGCATCGAGCTGGTTCCGGACGGTGGTGATCGACAAGGGGATGGATGACGGCGTGCGCGAAGGGATGGCGGTGGTGGTTGCCGAAGGTGTCGTCGGCCGGACCATCCGGGTCTCTGCTCATCACTCGACGGTCTTGCTGATTACCGATGCCTCGTCGGCGGTCGCGTCTCTGGTTCAGAATACCAGGACGCGTGGCATCTGCAGGGGCGAGGGGACTGAGTTGACCCTCGACTATGCCCTGCGCCTGGCTGCAATAAAAGTTGGTGACCGGATCGTCACTTCCGGAACCGGCGGCGTTTTTCCGAAAGGGCTGGTTGTCGGCAATGTCACTTTGATCGAGAAGGGCGAGTACGGCCTTTTTCAGAATGTGACCGTGACTCCGAGCGTCGATTTTTCCCGGCTTGAGGAGGTCCTGGTGCTGCTCAGGGAGGGGCCGTGATGCGCATCGCCATCTATTTTCTCCTCGGCCTGCTCTTTATGTTGTTTCAGACAGTCTTTTTTCCGCGGCTGTTCCCGATTTATATCAAGCCGGACCTGTTGCTGATTCTGGTCGTCTATCTCGGCGTCAATGAACGCTACGGATCGGGTGGTCTCCTGGCCTACACTTTTGGCTGTCTGCTCGATGTGTTTGCCGGCAGTTTTATGGGGATGTATGGTCTGACCTTTCTGATCCTGTTTTTCACGGTTCGCGGCACGGTCAGTTTTTTCAATTCGGAGAATCCGCTGCTGCTGCTGTTCCTGGTGTTCTGCGGGACCCTGGTTGAAGCGGCGTTGCTGATTCTGTTCGGTTTCATGGCCCAGGCCGGTGACCTCTGGCTGATTGTGATCCGCTGGATCGTTCCACAGGTCGTGGTTAATCTTCTGGTCGGTGGGTTGTTGCTGTTTCTGGCAACCCGTATGCAGCGGCGTTTTCCCCGTTTCCAAATCCCCGGTCTGAGCCGGCTCAATGAAGGTTATGATCGATGAGTACGATGAAGGTCAGAACGCGCTGGGTCGATCTGCCCAGGCTGAAAAACCGGTTTATTGCCATAACCGTGGCCGCCATCGTCATTTTCGGAATCCTGTTGCTTCGTCTCTGGTATCTGCAGATCATCAGTGTTGACCAGTACCGGCTACTCTCGGAAAAAAACCGGATCCGCTATCTTCCGGTGGCGGCAGAGCGGGGCCCGGTTTACGATGCTTCCGGAGAGTTGCTGCTCGACAACCGGCCCGGTTTTACGGTTGCTGCTCTGCGTCAGGAAGTTGATGACAGCGGCGAGATGTTGAATCGTCTGGCGGACTATCTCGATGTTGATCGTGAACAGTTGTTGGAGCGCTGGCAGGCTGGCAAGCGGTTTCCTAGGTATCGGCCGGTGCCGCTGGCGGTTGATGCCGGACGCGACACGATCGAACGGATCCAGGAAAACTCGATCAACCTCCCCGGCATCCTCACCCTGGTAACGCCGATTCGCTCCTATCCCTACAATGAGCTCGCTTCACACATCTTCGGTTACCTTGGCGAGATTACCGAAGACGAGCTCCGTTCAGACGAATTCAGCGATTATCGGGGCGGTGATTTTGTCGGACAAAACGGTATTGAACGCCATCTTGAAAACTACCTGCGTGGGCGCGAGGGTGAACGGCTGCTTGAAGTTGATGTTAAAGGCAAGGAACTCCGCATCCTTAAAACTCTTGAACCGGAGCCGGGCCTGAAAACCTTTCTGACCCTGGATAAGGAGATTCAATTGGCCGCCGAGGAAGCGATCGGTGACCAGGCCGGGGCAGCGATTGCCCTCAATGTCCGGACCGGTGAAATCCTGGCGATGACCAGCAAGCCTTCTTTTGATCCGGCTCTGTTTGCCCGCGGGATTACCAATGATGAATGGATTGCTCTGCTTCAGGACGAGCGCCATCCGCTGCAGAACAAGGCGCTGCGCGGACAGTATCCGCCCGGTTCGACCTTCAAGCTGGTTTCCGCCCTGGCCGCTCTCGACAGCGGACTGGTTGATGCTGATTATACGGTCGACTGTACCGGCCGGATTAAGGTCGGGCCGCGTGAATTCCGCTGCTGGAAGAAGAAGGGGCATGGTGAGACCGACCTGAAAAAGGCGATTCGTGAAAGTTGCGATGTCTGGTTTTACGATGTTTCACTCAAAATCGGGATTGATCAGATTGCGCGGATTTCCCGGGAACTCGGCCTCGGCAGCACCAGCGGTTACGCGCCGGCCCGTGAACGTTCCGGATTGATTCCGGATAGCGCCTGGAAAAAACGGCGCTTCAATGATCGCTGGTATGATGGTGAAACGGTCATTGCCGCGATCGGACAGGGGTTCGTTCTCACGACGCCGATGCAACTCGCCGTGATGACGGCAGCTATTGCCAACGGCGGCCAGGTGTTGCGTCCTTATGTTATCTCCCGGGTCGAGGATTTTAGCGGCAATATTGTTTTTGCGAATGGCCCGGAGATTGTGCACACGGCCGACTTGCGACCGGAAGACATCGAACAGCTCAAGATCGGGCTTGAGGCTGTGGTCAACGAAAGAAAAGGGACCGGCTGGGCAAGTCGCCTCAAGGATGTCCGGGTCGCCGGAAAGACCGGGACCTCCCAGGTTATCCGGATGAAGGATGACGACGAAGAGGAAAAAACGAATGATGAGGATATTAAGTACAAGTTTCGTGATCATGCCCTGTTTGTTTCCTATGCGCCGGCGACAGATCCGGAAATCGCTATTGCTGTTGTGATCGAGCATGGCAGCCACGGCAGCACGGCCGCGGCTCCGGTCTCGAAAGCGATTCTCGAAGCTTATTTTGCCGGCAAAAAAGAGAATGCCCGGGACGATGGTTCGATAGCGGTCGCCGGGCCGGCCGAAGCCGTCGTTGTGAATGCTGATGCGGAGGACCGGAACTGATGTTTGATCGACGGTTACTGACACATTTTGACTGGGTTCTCCTGTTGCTGGTCTGTACCTTGACCGGAATCGGGATACTGAATATGTATAGTGCGACCTCGACCTGGAACGAGGCGGTGACCCCGGTTTATGTCAAGCAGTTCTACTGGCTCTGTATGGGACTGGTAATTGCGCTCACGATCTCACTTGTCGATTACCGCAAGCTTGAATACTTTGCAGTTCCTCTCTATGTCGTTAACGTCTTGCTGCTGATTGCGATCTTTATCGTCGGCAAGAAGTCGATGGGGGCGACCCGGTGGCTTGATCTCGGTTTTTTCAACCTGCAGCCGAGTGAAGTTATGAAGCTGGTCATCATCATTATCTTCGCCCGTTTCTTCAGCATCAGGGACCAGATCCTCGGTTACAACCTGAAGGAGTTGATGACCCCCTTCGCCCTGCTCGGCGTGCCGGTGCTGCTGATCATGAAACAGCCTGATCTCGGAACTTCGATGCTGGTTATTTTCATCGCCGGCACGATGGCCCTTTTTGCCGGAATCCGCCGCCGGACTCTCGGCGCTCTCGGGGTCTTGGGTATGGCCGCAGCGGCCGGTGGCTGGTTTCTGCTGCGAGATTACCAGAAACAGCGGATCCTGACCTTTATCAACCCTGAACGCGACCCTCTCGGGGCCGGTTACCATATCATTCAGTCGAAGATTGCGGTCGGCAGCGGCGGTCTTCTCGGAAAGGGGTTCATGGAGGGGACGCAGTCACAGCTCTCATTTCTGCCGGAGCGCCACACCGATTTCGCTTTTTCGGTTTTTGCCGAAGAGTGGGGCTTTGCCGGCAGTTTGATCCTGCTGCTGCTTTACCTGCTGCTGATCGCCTGGGGAATCTATATCGCCCGGCGGGCGAGCGACCATTTTGGCATGTATCTGGCGCTCGGAGTGACGGCAATGCTGTTCTGGCATATCGTGGTCAATCTCGGCATGGTTATCGGTCTTCTTCCGGTCGTCGGCGTGCCATTGCCGCTCTTTTCATACGGCGGTACGAGTATGGTGACGACGATGATCGGGATCGGGATCCTGCTCAATGTCAGTATGCGCCGCTTCATGTTTTAGTACGAAGTAGAAACCCCCGTCCTCTGGACGGGGTCAGAGACCTTTGGCTTTGCCAAAAGGGCTCATGGCAATCCATATTCAGGTGTTGTTCCCG
>PKUH01000050.1 GCA_002869615.1 Desulfuromonas sp.
CTTTTCCTTCCTTCGAGAACTCGGTGCCTTGGTGGCGCCCAGACCCTTCTCTTCCTTTCTATTAAGTTTGTATTTTTTTTAACAAACTGCCAACTGCCAACTTACAGCTTACAGCTTACAGCTTGGGTTTTCCCGACATTTAATTATGTTTAATTAGATAAGCTAACCTGTTGAAAATTCGGTTTTTTTATTATTCCTGACACATGGCCTGATATTTGCAAATTATAAGTGTCGAAGAATAGTTCTGTTTCTGTTTTTTTCAGGTTCAAGGATTGTTTTAAACGGGATTTCAATAGTTTATGAGCGTACCGAAAAAGAGTTTTGCTGTTCGAGTCAAGTTTGTAATAACGCAATTTTTGCGCATCAATGCAAAAGTTGTCGTTTTTTCGAGTAAATTCAATGTTTTTGACTGTGAAAGAGCCTGTCTGTACCTAGCCCACGGAGAAGTCTTATGAAGAGTCACTGGTATCGTTTCCTGATCGGAATCTGTATCCTGTTCGCCACTGCCATGCCGGCATCTGCCGGGGTCGGAGTCCTTGATCCCGCCTTCAGCCTTGATGGTAAACTCGATCCGCTGAATGCCAATAATCCGGCCTATGGCCATTCGATTGCCGTTCAGAGCAGTGGTGGCATTGTCGTTGCCGGGCATACATCTTTTTCCGGTGATACTGATGTCGTGGTTCGGCGCTATGGTGCTGCTGATGGTGCTCTTGATACGACATTCGGGACCGGCGGCGATGCGAGATTGGTTCTCTCGGGCAACGATGTCGTAACCGACATGGTTCTTCAGGATGATGACAAGATTGTTGTGGCGGGCTACCACAACGATGGAAGTCAGGACGATACCCTGATCGTCCGGTTCAACGCAGACGGCTCTCTCGATACAACCTTTAACTCAACCGGTTATCTCGCCGACGACTTCTCCGGGTCGTTGCGGAACGACCAGGTACACGGCATTGTCATTGATGGCAGCGGCAATATTGTCTTTTCCGGCTGGACCGTGGTTACGGCTAATGGCGATAACGATGTCGCCGTCGGTCGTCTGACCTCAACCGGCCAGTTCGATAATTCTTTTGACAACGACGGCAAATTATCCTTTGACGTTGGCGCCACCTATGCCGGCGGCGCCATTATTCCGGTCGACAGTGATGATACGGCCAATGGCATTGGAGTCCTCTCTTCGGCCAATGCCGACCGGATTGTCCTGGGCGGTCATTCGGATAATGCCGGCACCAACACACCGTTTTTCGTCTCACTTAATTCCGATGGCTCTTTTGATACGAACTTCAGCACAGCATTAAACGGGTTTTATGTTTTTGGCGGGTATGAAGGTTCAATCTATGACCTGGTGGTCAATGAGTTTGATGAGATCGTTGCCGCCGGATCGATGTATAACAATTTTGATACTGTGCCGAGCCTCAGCAATGACGCCGCCCTGATCCGCATGACAGCGGCTGGCGACCTTGACTCGAATTTCAGTTCAACCAATACCCCCGGTGTTGTTCTGGTCGATTTCGATTCCGGATCCTCCGGCGTCGATGACAGCAGTGATGATGCGTTTTACTCGGTATCCTACATGGATTTCGAACTCAAATATCTCGCTTCAGGCGTTACCACGCCATTTTCGGGGACCGTTGCCGATACCGATTTTCTCTTTGCCCGTTTTCTCAACGACGGCTTGTTGGATCCGGATGGCTCCTATGATGTGACTGCCGGAGAATATTCAAGTACCCTTAAAGCGATCGATTTCCTTGGTAACGCTGATCAGTCCGGCGGCGTTGCCTTTGATGCCATCGGCCGCCTTCTCGTCTCCGGTTATCAGACTTCGCTCGACGGTACTGATATCGATTTTGCCGCCGCCCGACTCGATGGCGGCATGTACGGAGTCCTTGCCGTTAACAATAACTTTCCCAAGACCGCATCCCTCAATGTCACCTTGTCCATTGATTGCCAGTCGACGGTTGGTAACACGATCACCAAGATGTGCATCCAACGCTGGGACGATATCTGGACCTGCCGCCACCAGGATGATCCCGCTTACGACGATACGGTCTGGCAAGCCTACAGCGCGACCGCACCTGCAGTACTTTACGATAATCCGGATGATAAATCGGGCGAGACACCGCAGGAATTTTATGTCACCTGCATGGATGAGTTCGGTAATATCTCCGAAACCTACAGTGATTCGATTATTCTCGATAATGTCCCGCCGTACCTGACCATTGACGTGGTCTCTCCGGTGATCGACAATTCGCCGGCCGTCGATCAGCAGGTCAGTGGTAATATCGATTCCGGAATCACCGTAACCGTTTCGGTCAGCTCCGAGCCAAACTCTTCCGTCGATACAATTGAATACTATTACGATGATTTTACCGGATCCGGACCGACCTGGCACGCCGATCCAAACCCGTCGCCAACCGCCGCCCCGGAACAGTGGCGAGCCTGGGTTCGCGACCTGCAGTACGGCGACAATGTCGTACAGGCCTACGCCAAGGATTATCTTGGCAACATCGCGGTTTCCCGCGGCACCATTTCGTTGTTCAATAATCTCGGAACTTCCAATGACACCGACGGCGATGGCATGATCGACTCCTACGAGATTTTCTGGGGATTCTATCCAAATAATCCGGCCGATGGCGGGACTTCTTCCGTTGACTATTATGTCACTTTGCAGAATATTGACATAAACGGTGTGCCGATCTCAAACAGCTTTCCTGACCTGACCGGCACGACCGGCAATATCACCCTGATGAGCCCGCTGTTCACCGGTTACGACTGTACCGTCACCGCC
>PKUH01000051.1 GCA_002869615.1 Desulfuromonas sp.
CCCCTGCAAGGGAGCGGTTTCTTTGGTTCGTTTCTTTATCGCTCAATAAAGAAATGAACCCGGCTGCCGGGCCGGGACCCGGCGGTTCTTCCTGTCTTCAGCCTTCTGTCTTCAGGGGACACTTCCCTGAGATTCGGGTCGTGTCCCCATCAACTTTTCGACTCCGTTTGGCAATCCATTGATGATTTTGACTCACCCCGTTGCTCTTGAGGTCGCTGCCGCTCGCGCGTTCACTGAACCGTAGCCCGACCGCAACCGCCACGGAGGCATGCCGCGTTTGCCTCAAGGCAAACTCCCCGGCAACACAGTTGAACAGAAATAATTCAGACCGCACAAAAAAGCCCCCGGCCAGGGAGCCGTTTTCTGCATACTCTTTTATGGCTCAATAAAAGAGTATGGCGGAGTGCGCGGCCGAGACCGCGCGGTTCTTTCTGTTTTCAGTCTTCAGGGGGAGACTTCCCTGAAGTTCGGATCGTGTCCCTATCCCAAACAAAACAAATCAAGGTCGCCGGTATCGCCCGGCTTGCTCCTTACTTTTCTTGCTTGTCCAAGAAAAGTAAGCAAAAGAAGACACCCCAGCTCACCCGCCTGATGATCAGGTTCCCTCACTGCGCCGATTTTAATCCGTCAGTCACTGTCGTTCCCTGAACGCCGGATTAAAATCCGCTCGTTCGGCGGTCTTACATGGGGCCCCGGGAAAAGCAGTGGGAACAGTCAAAGACAAAGGAGTTCTCATTCCCGGATCCGGCATCTTACTGACAACTGACAACTGACAACTGACAACTGACAACTGACAACTTTTAATCCCGACTCTTTTTCTCCTGCATGATCCGCTGGCGGTCGCGGCCGACGGTTTCGTACTGCATGACGATCCTCAGCGTCTTCTCCGGAACGAGGAAGAGAAACTTCACATCGTCATAGTCCGGCTGTCCCTTTTTGGTACTCCGGTTGCCGGAGAAGGCGAACCCCTCTTTCGGGATGCCGAGCAGATTACTCTTCATCTCGCCGTCACGATCTTCGTCATGAAACATGCTGATCGCGTATTCGCCGTAGGCGAGGGGGTCGATTTCCACCCGGCAGACCCGGTTGTTGATCTCCCGGTGGATATTCAGGATCGCCGCCTGCGGATCTTCCGGGAACCCATGGCGGCCGGAGAATAACGAGATAAAAAGTTCGCCGGCGTCGTTGCGCAGGCCGCTGATCTCGAGGACCAGTTTGCCGCTGCCCTGCGGCAGTCCGCCCGGCCGAGTGGGCGTTTTTTGCGCACAGGACGAGACCAAAAAGATTAAAAATAAATAAAATAATAATTGCTGCAAAATCCTTGTAATCGTCCTTATAGTATCCATATTGATATAATTGATTGCTGAAGTTTTATCAGATGTTAGAATTTAACATCCCATTCCAAGCAGGGGTTTCCGATGAAAAAAACAAGTCTGTTACTGCTCGCCCTTTTGCTGGTCGGCTGCACCATGCGGATGGCCGCTTATGCACCGCACAGGATCGACAACGCCGATCATCGCGCCGTCAAAACCAACCAGGAATGCCTCGAGTGTCACGATATCAGCAAACAGAAGGACCACCAGGCCGATGACAACTGCATGCGCTGCCATCGTATTGTAAGAGGAGTCTGAAATGAAAGTAAAATCGTTGCTGGCAATCTCCGCCCTGTTCCTGCTGGCGGCCTGCGGACCGATCATCGGTCAGGCGATGGTCGCGTCGAACGGCGTCAAGGATTTCAAGGTTGTAAAAGGCAACCTCGCCGACCTCCGGGCCGGGCAGAAACTGCTCGTCGTCGCTCCGTTTGCGACCACCCCTGAATCGTTTTATATCTGCCGCGGTGAGGATGCCTCGGTGTTCGTTGATTCATTTAACGGAACCGGGCTATTCAGCGCCGATTTCCATATGACCGGCCAGTTCGAGGACAACGGCCCGCTGATTGTCGCACTGAAAAAATCATCACCCGAGGCGATCCGCTCGAAACTTGAGCTCGCCGCCGCCCCGGATCTTCTTCTGACCGGCACCATCGTCAGCCGCGAGACCGTCGCCGCCCCGGCCAAGGGGATTGTCATGAAGGTCACCTACCGGCTCGAATTTACCGATCTCAAGTCGGGCAAGACCACCGTCGTCGAAGTTGACGTACAGGATTATTTCCAGGAATGCATCCCGACCGTCGTCAAGGAGTTGATGAAGCGGATTTCCGGATAAAAGAGGCTGTGAGGGGTGAGAGTAAAAGGGGAAACACCTGCCTGAAATCACGAAAGCATAAATGACAGGCTTTAAACCAATCTTTCCTCAACGCAAAGACGCAGGCTGACGGCGCAGAGAGAAGCAAAAGCCCGGAACAATAACTGTTTTGACCCTGCTGTTCTCTCCCCCTCTGCGCCTCTCCGTTTAAACCTCTTTCACGACTGACTCCTCACTTTCACCTGACTCCTCACTTTCACCCAACTCCTGACACCTTCCTCCTGACGGCACTCTTTTGCACGATTTTCTTTGCACCTCTGCCTCTTTGCGTTAAAGTAGTTTTTATTTTTCCGAGGAAGCCGCATGGGTTACCGCAATCTGCAACAGGCCGTCTCCGATCTCGAGCAACACGGCAAGCTGATCCGCATCGACAGCGCCATCGATCCGCACCTTGAAGCGGGAGCGATCCAGCGACGGGTCTACGCCGCCGGCGGGCCGGCGCTGCTCTTCACCAACGTCACAGGCTGCGCCTTCCCGCTGCTCGGCAACCTGTTCGGCACCCTCGAGCGGACCCGCTTCCTCTTCCGCGACACCCTGCCGGTGATCGAGAAGATGGTCGCCTGCAAGATCAATCCGGCGGCGGCGCTGAAGAACCCGTTGCAGCTGCCCGGTCTCGGCCGCGCCGCCCTCAACCTGCTGCCGAAGAAGACCGGCAGCGGCCCGATCCTCACCCATTCGACCAGCGTCGACCAGCTGCCGCAGCTGGTTTCATGGCCGGACGACGGCGGCGCCTTCATCACCCTGCCGCAGGTCTACAGCGAGAGCCCGGGCGGCGGTGGCTTCCGCAGCTCCAATCTCGGCATGTACCGGGTTCAACTCTCCGGTAACGATTATATTCCGAATCAGGAGGTCGGCCTGCACTACCAGATTCACCGCGGTATTGGCGTCCATCATGCCGAAGCGGTCGAAACCGGACAACCGCTGCCGGTCAATATCTTTGTCGGCGGGCCGCCGAGCCTGACCGTGGCGGCGGTGATGCCGCTGCCGGAGGGGATGCCGGAACTCTCCTTTGCCGGCCTGCTCGGCGGCCACCGGATGCCGATGGTGACCCGTCCGGGCGGACTACCGATCCCGGCCGAAGCCGACTTCTGCCTCGTCGGCAGCATCGACCCGGCGATGACCAAAGCGGAAGGACCGTTCGGCGATCACCTCGGCTATTACAGCCTGGCCCACGACTTCCCGGTGGTCAAAATCGAGCAGGTCTGGCACCGGCCCGGCGCGATCTGGCCCTTTACCACGGTCGGTCGGCCGCCGCAGGAGGATACCAGCTTCGGCGCTTTCATCCACGAATTGACCGGCGAGCTGATTCCCGATGTTCTGCCGGGAGTCCGGGCGGTTCATGCCGTCGACGCCGCCGGCGTCCATCCGCTACTGCTGGCGATCGGCAGTGAGCGTTACACGCCGTATGAGCAGACAGCCGAACCGAAGGAGCTGCTGACCCAGGCTTCGGCAATCCTCGGCAACGGCCAGCTCTCCCTCGCCAAGTACCTGATGATGACCGATGATGAGCAGCTCGATATTCATAATATCCCGGCGTTCTTCCGCCACGTCCTCGAGCGTGCCGACTGGCGCCGCGACCTCCATTTCACCACCCGCACCACCGTCGACACCCTCGACTATTCCGGCCACGCCCTCAATCTCGGCTCGAAGCTGACGATTGCCGCCGCCGGCCCGGCGGTTCGCAAGCTGCCGCAAGATCTGCCGGACGCACTCCGGCTGCCGGCCGGCTTCGAACGGCCACGGATGGTCGCCCCCGGCATCATGGCGATCAACGGGCCAAAGGCGACCGCCGCCCGGGGCGCCAGCGATCCGGCGATCGAGACGTTCTGCGCCGCTATCGATAGCGCCGATCCGATCAACGATTTCCCGCTGCTTGTCATCGTCGATGACAGCGACTTTGTCGCCGCCGATTTCGCCAACTTCCTGTGGGCGGTCTTCACCCGCTCGAACCCGGCGACCGACGTCTACGGCATCGGCGCTTCAACGATCAGCAAGCACTGGGGCTGCACCGGCGCCCTGGTCATCGATGCCCGGATCAAGCCGCACCACGCGCCGCCGCTGATTGATGATCCGGCGGTCGAAAAAAAGGTCGACGCCCTCGGCGCCAGCGGCCAGCCGCTGCACGGCATTATCTGATTAATAAATAAGGTTGTTCGCAGATTAGAGTGAATACAACATTAGACTCCCTCTTTGGTTTGTCCGGGACACGACCCGAAGCCCAGGGAAATGTCCCTTGATTTCTTTGACTGTTCCCACTGCTTTTCCCGGGGCCCCATGTAAGACCGCCGAGCGAGCGGATTTTAATCCGGCGTTCAGGGAACGACAGTGACTGACGGATTGGAATCTGCGCAGCGAGGGAACCTGATCATCAGGCGGGTGAGCTGGGGTGTCTTTCTTTTGCTTACTTTTCTTAGACAGGTAAGAAAAGTAAGGAGC
>PKUH01000052.1 GCA_002869615.1 Desulfuromonas sp.
AACCCAGCGCAAGATCTGCCCGGCCCGGAATTTCTCCTTGCCCAATCCGCCGAGGAATTCGACCAGTTGAGTCGGCGTCAGTTCCTTTATGTCGACTTTCGTCACTATCAAATCATTTCCTGCCAGGCAAAAAAAAGACCATCGAATTGTAGCCGAAGGGCTATATAAGCTCAACCCGTAATGATGGAAAACAAGGTCAGTCGCAAAGACGCAAAGCCGCCAGGGAGAGCAGGGTCTTAAGAGATCTCACGGATGAACCGTAAAACCGGGAGAGCATATAAAAAAACCCTGAATAGCTAAAAGCGGGCATGTAAGGAAAGTCGTGATAAACCAGTTGCAGTCAGCATGACTTAGTATGCTGTCCCGTCCTGGAATAAGCCGACATGCAGAAGGTTATTCATACAGAAGAGAACGTAAACGGAACAAACGGACATGGCTGTTGCTTGCCGCTTAATACAAATCTCCATGTAAATACCTGGCTGCCAGCCCTGATCATTTTAGCGTGCAGAAGTTCGCACTTTCCGGTTTTCCTAAGGGTTACTTACGCCCTTTATTAAACCGCCAATCGCTGACTGGAGATCTGCCGGGAGCAAGATTGTTTTGGCATTAGCGCTTGAAGCCTGTTCCTTGATCGCTTTAACGTAGCTCTCACCGATCAGGTAACCTACGGCAAGAGCGCCCTGCCCTTCACCGGTCGCTTCAAGAACGACCTTGATCGCCTCCTTCGAGGCTACAGCCTGAACTCTTTTGGCCTCGGCATCACGCTTGGCAGCCTCCAGGCGACCATCTGCTTCCAGGACGGCGGCCTCTTTTTGTCCCTCTGCTTTCGTGACTGTTGCCCTCCGGGCCCTTTCTGCTGCAGCCTGTTCTTCCATCGCTTGCTGCATCGTCACCGAAGGATTAATATCCTGGATTTCAACTCCGCGCAGGGTGATTCCCCAATCACCAAGGTCGTCTGAGATGCCTTCTTTCAACTTGGCTTTGATCTGATCGCGCGAGCTCAACGCTTCATCGAGCTTCATTTCCCCGATTATTGACCGCAAGGTTGTCTGCACAAGGTTCTGGATACCCATATAATAATTTTCAATTCCGTAGACAGCCTTCTCCGGACTGACTATGTTGATAAAAGCGACCGCATTCACTTCCAGAACGGCATTATCTTGCGAAATAACCTCTTGTTTTGACGTATCGATGATTTGATCTTTTGTTGATACCTTATGCGCCACATTGTCGATGTAAGGGATAATGATATTCAAGCCCGGGCTCAGGGTTCTGTGGTATTTCCCGAGACGCTGAACAACCGATTTGCTCCCCTGTGGAACCAGCCGCACGCCCATTGCAATTGTGACAATTACGACAATGACAAAAAATACAACAACAATTAACAGCTCCATATCTATTCTCCCACGTTCCTGTTTATGGTTTCGTTTTGCGGAACAGCCGGTTTGACTATGATTGTATTGCCATGGACATCATCAACGATAACGGTATCGCCAACCTTGACCGGCTCTTTCGCGATACAGGTCCAGGTGTCAGAGCCCAGAATGGGAACACTGAAACGGACGGTCCCCCGGGCATCGTCGGCTGGCGCTTTAATAACAAGACATCTCTCTCCAAGAAAAGCTTCGCGTGAAGTTCCGGCCATTGTCCGGTCACCTGACATTGGCTTGACCCACTTAAACCAGGCGATGGTAAACCCGACCGAGAACGTGGCCCACATCAAGAGTTGATACTCGATCTCCGGCCTTATTCCCACCCAGGAGAGAAGACCAACAAGGATCGCTCCCAGGCCAAACCATAAAACAGTAAACGAGGCAAGAAATATCTCTGACAGGATGAGGATCATGCCAAAGACCAGCCAATACCAATAGAGTATTTCAATTTCCATAAAACCGCCTTTGTGCGACGCAACAATTAATAGAGCTTCATACTACTTTTTGCTGACGAGGATGCCAACTAAAACATGACGTTTTGCTTTAATATAATCAGAGAAGTGCAACAAATAGCCACTGATCGAACGATTAAACACAATGCAAAGAGTTTGTCTGCCTTGATTCTCCGCGAAGGGGATTGTATTCTTGGCTTCTTTCGGCACCATTTCTTTTATGGAAGCATGATAATCGGCAAAATCTCCATGACAAAAGGCTCAACAAACCAGCAGGAGAGCGCATGAAGAAAATTCTCGTCACTCTCATACCGCTCCTTGTCATTCTCGTATTTCTTGTCAGCTGGTTTTTCGGCAATCGTCACCAGCAATTGATCGAAGCCGTCAGGGATGGTGATTTTCAGGAAGTTCAGGAACTGAGTACACAAATGCCACTATTCATCCTGAACGCTTACCACAAGCATCCAGGGATGGGTAGCAAGTCCCTGTATGGTGATACCGCACTGCACATAAGCATAAAAAACTCACGGGTCAAAATAATGAAGTTTCTCATTGGCAAAGGAATCGATATCGAAGCTTTAACAGCTGACTACAGAACCCCATTACAGTTGGCAGCAGAGCGCGGCCTGCTAGAAGGGGTCGAGCTTTTGCTTGAACACGGTGCCGAGTTTGATAAGAGCGGCAGTGCATCCGAATCGAAAACGGCGCTTTTCTTAGCATCTGAAAACCTGCATCCCGAAGTCGTCAAAAGATTGCTTACGGCCGGTGCTGACAGCCAGGCAAAGGATTATACCGGTCAGACACCAAAAGAAGCGGCGGCAAAGCGACAACTACTTTATGATGAGAACAGCACAGCGGTGCGCTTTGGGCAGGTGAGAAACCAGGATGAATTCAATGACTGGGTGGCGCAAAGACGCTTTGCGGTCATTACTCTGCTCGATCAGGCAATGTGATAAGGGGAAAAATCGATGAATCATCTTGGCTAAAATCGATGTCCAACTGGAACCTCGCACCAATTTTTCAAATATTTCCGGATCGATTATGCCTTCACGATCGGGTCAGCCCTCAACGAAAAAGGACCAGCCTTGCGGCCGGTCCCATTCGCTTGAATCTGTTTGCGCTCTTGTTACAGCAGCTCGAGGCCGTTGAAGAAGTACCCGAGTTCGAACGCTGCGGTTTCCGGTGCATCGGAACCGTGGGTTGCGTTTTCACCGATCGACGCGCCGAACTCCTTGCGCAGGGTTCCCTCTTCGGCTTCGGCCGGATTGGTTGCACCCATCAGATCACGCCACTTCTTGATCGCGCCTTCGGCTTCGAGAGCCATGACGATACAGGGCCCGCTGCTCATGAAGTCGGTCAGCTCGCCGAAAAACGGGCGCTCCTTGTGAACGGCGTAAAAGCCTTCGGCTTCGACCTTGCTTAAATAAAGTTTCTTGATGCCGACAACCTTGAATCCTTCTGCATAAATCCGGGCAAGAATTTTACCGGCGTTTCCGGCGGCAAAGGCATCCGGCTTGATAATCGCAAACGTACGTTCCATTTCGTTAAATCCTCCTGTTGTGCTCTTGCGAGTCGTTTAAAGGCGGTGTCTTTTAGCATCACCGCCGGCAGAATGTCAACCTTCCAGTTCAGCCATCAGTTTTTTCAGCGCCTGACCCCGGTGGCTGATGCGGTTCTTCAGATCAAGCGGCAATTCGGCCAGACTCTTGCCGTATTCCCGCACCATGAACAATGGATCGTAGCCGAACCCGCCATCGCCCTGCGGCTGCTGCAGGATCGTCCCCTTCAACTCCCCGGCAAAGATCCGGCAGGAACGGTCCGGCGCGACCAGGGCCATCACGCAACAGAACGCCGCCCCCCGCTGCGCATCCGGAATACCTTCCATCTCGCGAAGCAGTTTGGCATTATTGTCGGCATCGGTGGCGGTCGCCCCGGCATAACGGGCCGAGTGGACTCCGGGCGCACCGGAGAGGCATTCGACCACCAGTCCGGAATCGTCAGCCAGGGTCAACTTGCCGCTATGAACAGCAATCGCTTCGGCTTTTTTGCGGGCATTGGCGGCAAAGGTATCGCCATCTTCGACAACCGATGGGGCGTCGGGAAAAGCATCAAGCCCGATGACCAGGTAGTCACACTGTTCAAGCAGACGGGAAATCTCCCTGAGCTTCCCCTTGTTTCCGGTTGCAACGACCAGTTCCTTCATCAGTCGGCCAGCGCCTGCTGCTGCAATCGATTCAGCTCGGCGCAACCGGCAAGGGCGAGATCACGCAAGGCATCCATCTCGACGATCGTGAACGGCACCTCCTCGGCAGTTCCCTGGACCTCGACAAATCTGCCGTCACCGGTCAACACGTAATTCATGTCGACGTCAGCGGTTGAATCTTCACTGTAGTCAAGATCGAGTAACGGCACGCCGTCAACGATTCCGACACTGATCGCCGCCACCGAATCCTTGACCGGACTTTTCGCGAGCAGCCCATCGGCCTGAAGTTTCTTAATGGCGAGGCAGAGGGCAACGTAAGCGCCGGTAATCGAAGCGGTCCGGGTGCCACCATCAGCCTGGAGGACATCACAGTCGATCTGGACAGAGCGTTCGCCCAACGCTTTCAGGTCAACGACGGCACGCAAGGAACGGCCAATCAGGCGCTGGATTTCATGGGTCCGGCCGCCGACCTTGCCGCGGATCGATTCCCGGGCACTCCGCTGATGGGTTGCCCGCGGCAACATGGCGTACTCGGCGGTCACCCAGCCCTGTCCCCGTCCACGCAGAAATGGCGGAACCGACTCTTCAACCGTCGCGTTGCACAATACACGGGTCTCCCCGAAAGAGACGAGAACCGAACCTTCAGCATACCGGGTATACCCGGTTTCAAAAGAGACCGGCCGCAACTCGTTGTCAGCGCGGCCGTCATGTCTTTGCTGTTGACTTGTCATTTATTCTTCCTCTATTTGCGGGCTGAGCCGAACTCCTTGAGGCCGTTGAACAGGGCTTTGGCAAGTTTGACCTGTCCTTCCTCGTCCTGCAATAGCATCCGGTCAGCCGGGTTGGTCAGGTAGCCAATTTCAATCAGCACGGTCGGCAAATCTCCCTGCCCGAGTGGCAGCAGCGGCGCCTTGACAATAGGATAGACCGTCAAACCGGCATTCCTGAGGGAATCGGCCAGGCTCTCGGCGAGCCGGAGGCTATCCTTGTCATCGGTCTGGATGGCCTGTTCCGGCAACGCTTCGGTCCGGCGAACATACAGATGGATCCCCTGCGGCTTGTAGTCGGGAGCGGCTTGGGCGTGCAGCAACAACAGGGCGTCAACGTCCGGCTGGGTCGCCGGTTTCAGCCGTTCCTCGGGGGTCAGGCCATAATCGTCATCGCGTGTCATGTAAATCGGTATGCCAAGCTGCATCTTGATCAGTTTCTGCAGTGACTCGGCAACGGCAAGGGTCACGTCCTTCTCCTTGACCCCTCCATCACCGATAGAACCGGCGTCAGGGCCGCCATGTCCGGGATCGATTGCCACAGCCCGTAAAACAGGACCGTCCGCCGGATTCTTTTTCCGCAAAAGAAAAGAGAATAGCCGATCAAGGGCCGATCCGCCACCCCGGTCAGCCGTCGACTGCGGATCAAGATTGCGGTAATAAATCCGCTCACCGAGCAGGTCGGGGAGATGGCGGGTCACGAACCCTTCACTGACCCGCAGGCGGCTATCGATAAAGCGCGGCTTTTTATCGAGGGGAATATAGCGCTCGCCCAGTTTCAGGAAGTGACTGCCGGGTGAAATCACGGCTGTCCCCCGCGGCGTCAGAATCCGGTAAATATGGTTTACGGCATCCCATGATCCGCCGAGTCCGAGAACCGGCAAAACATCGTCAATCGCGAGAAAGGAGACCCCTTCACGCAGATAGACTTCTTCGATCGACTCCGGCGGCTGACCGTCAACAGCCAACTCGACAGCAGCCCGGACCGGAGCGTAAAAAGCAAACAGAAAAATTATGATAACCAGGATAATTCGCATAAATCCTCACCGAAAAACCGGTCAGTTATACCGCAGTTGCGAAACGACTGTCAATGAAAGCAGATGATCAGGAACAAACAAGCGGTTCACTTTTTACCAGCGGGCGCTCAAGGGCTGTAAGCAGCCGCCGGGTCAGGGTCTTTTCGAGATCATGGAGTACCGATCGATTACCTTTCATCGGAGCAATCTGGGCTCCGGCAACCATGCCATGGCCGCCCGCCGTGCCGAGCTTGTCGACAACCTGCTGCATCGTTTTTCCGGCGAGAATATCGTGTGATGATGTGCGCAGCGAGAGGATTTCCTTTTCCCGGAACCGTCCCATGCCGAGGACCACTTCGACCTCTTGCATGCGCAGAAGGAAATCGGCCATTTCAGCAACAACGTCGGGGTTGTCGACATCGTAAAGGTTAAAGACCATAACCGACCCGTACAGTCGCGCATTTTCAATCGCCCGGTTGTAATAGGTGAAATACTCCCGCGGCACCTGCGAATGGGCAATGTCGTAGAGAATGCGATTATTGCTCAATTGAAGCAGGTTGAGATAAGCGGTTTTGTCGTACTGGGTCCATTCCCGTCCGAGATCCTGAGTCTCGGACTTGATCGCATAATAGAGGATTGTCGCCAGCTTGGTGCCGATATAAATTTCCTGGGCGAGGAGGTATTCATAGAGGACCGTGGCCGCGGCCCCGTATTCTTCCCTGACATCATACAGGGCACACTCCCTGGTCTGCTCGCGCAGCGGGTGATGATCAATCACGATATGAACCTTGCGATCAGCAGGAAAGGAGTTGTTGCCGGTGCCGGGTTGAGTATCGACCATGCAGACGACCCCGAACTGATTGAGATCGAGTTGCTCCAAGGGGACCGCCTTGATTTCCAGGCCTTCGACCATCGCCCGGTTTTCGCCCCGACCGATGATGCCGCCGAAAGTAATCGTCGCTGTAAGGTTCTCCTTGACCTCGAAGAGCTGACGCAAGGCAAAGGCCGCAGCCAGGGAATCGGGATCGGGGTTGTCATGAGCGACAATCAGGATCTTGCCTTTGCCTCTGACGTATTCGAGGATCTGCGCCGAGAATTCACGCGAGCACTCCATTCGTTCGGACATCAGTTATCCTCCTGCAGACGGTTTAGAACGGCAAACGCCTTATCGACAGCCTCAGCCGCAGTCGTGACGATCGAGACTCCGGCGAGTTCATACTGCGGTCGTAAAGCAACAACATTTTTCCCGAGCTTGAGTGAAATAGCCGCTTCCGAAAGGGTGCCATATTCACCTTCGACAGCAATCAGAACCTGCGCGGTGTGGGCAATAATAACATTGCGGGCATGGCCCATGTTGGTCGGTACGGCCAGGGTGACGAATGCATTGGCATCGCTGGCCTGCGGTCCGGGGAGAATGCCGAGCACCTCGCCGCCGGCCGAGGCGCATCCACGCGCCGCCGCCTCCATCACTCCGCCGAGGCCGCCACAGACAAGCACGCCGCCTTTTTCCGCGATCAGACGGCCAACCTCGGTCGCCAGCTGCAGCCCTTCCGGCGAGGCACTGGATGCGCCAATCACTCCGACGACTATTTTACGATGGGCAACCCCGTTCATCATATCCTGTTACAGGCGTCTCCGGGCCCGCTTGAGAAGCAAGCTGTTGGTGACAACCGAAACACTCGAAAAAGCCATTGCCAGTCCGGCGAATTCGGGTTTGAGATACAGTCCGAATGCAGGATAGAGGACACCGGCGGCCAACGGGATCCCGATGACATTATAGAAGAAGGCCCAGAACAGGTTCTGCTTGATCTTGACCAGGGTCTTCCGGCCGAGGCGAACGGCCCGCACGACATCACGAACATCGCCACGGACCAGTACGATATCACCTGTCTCCCGCGCCACATCAGTACCGCTGCCGACGGCAATCCCGACATCGGCCTGGGCCAGAGCCGGCGCATCGTTGATGCCATCACCAACCATGCCGACCTGGCGGTTCTGCTCCTGGTAACGGGCGACGACCTCCTGTTTTTCACCCGGCATAACCTCGGCCTCGACCGACTTAATGCCAAGGCGCTTCGCCACCGCTTCGGCCGGCTCAAGCCGGTCGCCGGTCAACATCACACACTCAATATCATCGTGCTGCAGCAGGGTGATTGCTTCGGCAGTCCCCTCTTTCGGCTTGTCGCGCAGACCGATGATTCCGAGGTTCTGGTCGCCAACCGCGAGATAGACAATCGACATCCCCTCGCCCTCGAGCTCACGGCTGAGCACAACCAGGCCGCGCATGCTGACGTGATGTTGCTCAAGAAGCTTGCGGCTGCCGAGCAGCACCCGCTCGCCGGAAATTTCACAGGAGACGCCCTGACCGCCGACTTCTTCGCCATTGATCGCCTGCGGATAGCGAATCCCTTTTTGTTCGGCCCAGGCAACTATCGCCCGGGAGAGCGGATGTGAACTGATTTGTGCGGCCGAAGCTGCCAGCTGGAGCATTTCATCCTTGCTCACCCCTTCGGCATGCGCCAGCTCGGCGACCCGGAAATCGCCGTGGGTCAAAGTCCCGGTTTTATCGAAAATAAGGGTGTCGAGCCGGGCAATATTTTCCAGGGCAGAAGCTTTCTTGATCAGGATGCCGGACTGCAGCCCGATAGCGCTCCCGACCATGATCGCCGTTGGTGTTGCCAGGCCAAGAGCACACGGGCAGGCGATCACCAGAACCGCAACCCCCATCCGGAAGGCGAAGACAAACTCGGCGCCACTGAAGATCCAGACGGCATAGGTACAGCCGGCAACCAGGATGACAACCGGCACGAAAACATTGGCCACCTTGTCGGCAAGCCGTTGAATCGGTGCCTTGTCGGCCTGGGCTTCCTCGACCATGCGCACGATGCTCGACAGAACTGTCATCTCGCCGATCCGGGTCGCCCGCATCAGCATCCGGCCGCCGCCATTGATGGTTGCCCCGGTCAGATCGTCACCCGGCTCCTTGGCGACCGGGACCGGTTCGCCGGTCAACATCGACTCATCGACCGCCGAACGGCCGTCAACGACCTCGCCATCGACCGGAATCCTGTCGCCCGGCCGGATCACCAGGGTGTCGCCAACCTCGACCTCGCTGACCGCGATATCCTTTTCTGTGCCATCAACCAGAACGACGGCCCGGTCGGCCTGCAACTCGAGCAACTCATTCAGCGCCCGGGTCGCCTGGCCCTTGGCCCGGGCCTCGAGCCACTTGCCAAACCGGATAAAGGTAATGAGCATGGCGCTGGTTTCAAAAAAAACCTCACCGGACAGCCCGAACAACCGGGTGGCAGCAAGCATCGAATAACCATAGGCCGCAGTAATGCCGAGAGCGACCAGCACATCCATATTGGCCGACATATTGCGGATCGAGGTCCAGGCACCGCGATAAAAAGCGAGCCCCGCCGAGAACTGGACAATCGTCGCCAGAGCCATGTTGACCCATTGGGTCGCCGGGCCGAAAGGCTGCAACCACATCAGCAGCATAATCGGCAGCGACAGGGCGGCGGCAAAAATCAGCCAGTGAAGTTCCCGCTTCGCCTCGAGGCTGGCTACCCCGTCCGATTCATCTTCGCCAACCGGCTTGTACCCGGCGGATTCGACAACCGAGAACAGTGCCTCTTCGCCGGTCAGCGAGGCATCATAAAATACCGTCGCCGTTTCATTGGCGAGGTTGACATAAACGTCATCGACGCCGGTTGCAGCGCGGAGTTTTTTCTCAACAGTGCCGACACAGGTCGCGCAGGTCATGCCATAGACATTGAAACGGATTTTTTCCCGGTCGGCCTCGCGAAAAAAATCGTCCTGCTCATCCCGCGCAACCAGCGCCGCCAGCTCTTTTTCATCGACTGCGGAAACCGGATCAGACGTTTCCGCCGAAGCCTCTTCAATCACGGCGGCGGGTTCGGAAGTGACCTCTTCTTTTTCGCTGTTCGCTTAATTGATCGGTTGCTGCCCGGCATCGACAACAGAATCATCATCGCCAGCTTCCGGTGCAACCGGCAACGGCTCAAGAGAGAACCCGGTATCGACGATCCCCTGTTCGAGCCGCGGAACAGCAACGACCGTTTCATCGTAGTGGACCTTCGCCAGGCACTCCTCGAGGAGGACGTTGACTTCATGCACTCCGTCGATCGCCTGCAGGGCTTCGGTCAGCTTGGCAACACACTTGCCGCAGCTCATGCCATGAACCGGCAGCTCGACATAAGCGAGCGGTTTGCCGCCGGTACCCTTCAGGCCTTCTTCGGGTTGATCAATTTCTGGAAAGAGGGATTGTTGTGTAGCCATTCGAAATCGGGATCTTTCCTGGCGTCCTCAAGCAACTGGACGTCCTGGCGCGAGGCAATGTCGAGTTCTTCAATGGTTTCCTGAACCTTACCCTGCCGGGCAAAAACACAGGCCCGGTTGTAATGTGCCAGCGGGTAACGAACCGACCGCTGAAGAATTGCATCGAAGCAGGCCAGCGCCTCATCGAGCTGGCCGAGATCCATCAGCACATTGCCTTTGTTGTTTAATGTATAAACCGAGTCGGGATCACGACCCAGGCTGACTTCAAGTTGATCGAGAGCCCTCTCCAGCTCGCCCTGCCGTTCAAGCAGGATCGCCTTGTAGAAAGGTGGCTCCGGGCTGTCGGGCGTCACCCGGTCAGCCTCTTCGAGGGAGCGAAAAGCTTCGTCCTCACGACCTGCATCAAAAAGCAGGGTCGATTTTTCGAGCAGGGCCTCGCCAAACTCCGGATCGAGTTTCATCGCCATGTCAAAATCGGCAAGGGCCGCATCGATATTATTCAATCGCGCATGTGAAAGCCCGCGATTGTAGTAATAGGTCGCAAAATCACCACTCCTGTCGATCGCTTGATCATAACAGGCAATCGCCTCGGCATCCCGGTCAAGCCCGGACAGGGCGTAGCCGAGGCCGTTCATACTGGCCGTATCAGCGGAGTTGGCTGCCAGCGCCTGCTCGAAGCTGTCAACCGCTTCTTCAAAACGACCAAGCCGGTTGAGGGCGTATCCCTTGTTGTAATAGGCCTCGGCGGCATCGGGCATGCGCCGCAAAGCTTCATCATACATGCTCAGGGCATCTTCAGTCTGACCAAGTTCATCGAGGATATTGCCCCGATTGATATAAGCTTCCGGAAAATCGGGTTGCAGTTCCAGCGATTGATCGAGATGCTGCAGTGCCTCCGGCAAATACCCGAGCTTCTCCAGCAAGACACCGAAATTATGATGAATCGCGCCGTTCTTCGGGTCATAAGTCAGCGCCGTCCGATACAGAACCATCGCTTTGGGATAATCCTTGGTATTGGTCGCCGCGACCGCGCAGATATTCAGCGCTTCGATATTCAGAGGATTCTTTTCGAGATACTCTTCTGCCAGTTCAAGAGCGGTCTCATCATCGCCACGGTCGAGCGAAATCTGAGCCAGCTCGAGATGACTGCTCTCCTCGAAATCGACAAAATCCTGAAATTGCTCGTCCATCTTTCTCCGTCAAAAAAGTCAGTTCAATCGTTGCAGACACTATAACAGGATTAGCGGTGAAGTGGGAAAATTTGTCCCTCTCCCGACCGTGACAAACTGATTATTTTGCCGATACAGTGCCGCTGCCGGCCGCGCGTAATTTGGCCACGCTTCTGCCGCCGACGCCCCAGCTCTCCGGCGGAACTTCTTCTATCACCACGTGAGTCGAAGCCGGATTCTTGCCGAGCACATCAACCAGAACCTGCGTCATTTTTTCAATCAATTCTTCTTTCTGTCCCGCGGTTGCGCCGGTCGTGATTTTGACATTAACAAAAGGCATGTTTCCTCCATCAATAGGTGTCATATATTGTAATAACAACATCAGCCGCCTGATCCCGGAGCGGGATCAATGATTGATATTGAGCAGATGCAAACCATTTTTCGACAACATCCCGATCGGGGAAGGCGATCACCACGACGAGGTCGCGATCATTTTCGCCGGCCAGTACGGCCGCCTGTCGGCCGCGAAAAACGATCTCGGCAGAATACGGAACCAGTGACAACCGGACCCCGTCGACATATTGCTGCCATAACTCCTCGTCCATAATATTGATCTGACCGATCAGATATGCCGCCATTATCACACCTCCATTTACGGGATCAGCTGATTGTTAATCGGCGCGTTGCCGCCAGAGACGGGCGATCAATGTCGTTATCACCACAGCCAGGAGCATCCGCAGGCCGAGCATCACCAGCCCGTCGCCACCGATCGCGACAAAGATCAGGATATCCTCGACCACGGCGTGGCAGGTCGCAATGAACAGGCCGATCAGAAACAGCTCCCGTTTCGGCAGTTTTTTTTCCCGGCTGACCCGGATAATGATGCCGGCGCCATACGAAATGCCGAGAAAAATCCCGGTAAAAAGGGGCACCGCCGCATTTCGGGTTAACCCCATGCCGCGCATCAATGGCTCAACCGCATTGCCGGCCCGCCGAAAGACCGGCATGTGGCGCAACACCTCGAAGAGAACAACCACCGGCACGATGATCAGCAACAGTTTCAGCCCGAGGGCCAAAGCCCCCCCCACCGCGGTCAACAAGGCATCCATCAGGCGACCCCGATCAGGTGCAGGCCATGCAGGATCAAACCGGCCAGGATGGCGATGGCAAGACGACAGAGGGTAATCGCGCCGGCCCGCACCCCGGTACTGCCGAGGATGGCACCTTCGAGCAACAGGTTATGAGCTATCCCCATCATCAGCCCGCACTGGGTGACCTGCCACGGGGAGAGTTCGAGTGGCACCATAATAGCGATCGCAGCGTAGAGATTGACCAGAAAGGCGGCGACGAAAGCGAAGGCTGCCTCTCCCGGCAGGCCGAACAGAACCATCACCGGGGCACAGACTTCGCCGAGGGAATTCAGCAAGGTTGTCCCCTTGAGAAGGTCGACGACGACATAGATCGGCAGAATCCAGATAATCATCCGGATGGCCGTCTCGAGCCCCGACCGAAACCCGGTGCTCAGCCGGGTTTTGAGATCGGGAATCGCGGGCGCATCGAGCTCGCTGACTTGTTGTTTATTGTCCTGCAATTTCAAACCTTTCCATTCAACCTGACCGCTTGACTAAAAGCCACCGGCTCCACTATAGTTGCTCGCATGCGCGACCTCTTTATAGCCGATGCCCACCTGCGTAATCCGCAGGACGAAAATTACCGCAGACTGCTTTCTTTTCTGTCGCGCCAGGGCGGAGAGATCCGCACCCTCTTCCTGCTCGGCGACATCTTCCAGTTCTGGATCGGCCGCCGCTTCGAAAACTTTGCACCGTATCAGCCGATGCTGCAAATGCTCAGGCAGCTTCAGGCCGGCGGCACCAAAATCGTCTATGTCGAGGGCAATCACGATTTCTACCTCGCCCCCTACTTCGCCGCGGTTATGGGCTGCACGGTCCTGCCCGACGGCGGTGATGCCGACTGCGACGGGCTGCAGATTCATGTCGCACATGGCGACCTGGTCGATCCGGATGATACCGGTTACCACAAGCTGCGGCGACTTTTGCGCAGCCGCTTGACCCGCTTTCTTGCGCACATCCTTCCGGTCAACTTGATCTGGCGAATTTCCGAATGGGGCGCCAACAAAAGCGCCGGGAGTCGGGCCGGGCGGGAGGTCGACAGCGCGCCGCGAGAAAAACTGATCAACCATGCCCGGCCGCACTTTGAAAACGGCTGTGCAGCCGTGATCACCGGACATTTTCACCAACCCCTTTGCGAAAAGAGTGACCAGGGAACGATCATTGCTCTCGGCGACTGGATTACCCAGTACTCCTACGCTGTCTGTGAAGATGGCAAATTCAGGCTTGAAACCGACAGCGGCGAGTAATTCAGGGGCAACATCCGCCTCATAAAAAAGCGCCGTCAGTCGACAAGCTTCTTCGCCAGATCATCCAGGGTCAGCCCCTGCAGTTCCTCGGACTCGGCCTTGCCCAGCGTATCGGCAAGACCACCGATCAGCTGCCAGTCGATCATCCCTTCTTCATCCTGGCCCGCCGGCAGCTGACCGCGTAACTGCTTGAGCACATCCGCAACCTGCATCCGCTCGGGTGCGCAGGCCGGTTGATAGGCATACTCGCCTTCGCCATGTTCGACCCGGACAAGCAGACGGCTCTCGGTCAGCTGCTCGATAAAAGAACGGACCTGTGATTCCGCAAGGTCAAGCCGGTCGGCAATCTGGTAACGATCGATAGCTTTTTTACCGCGGCTGAATAAGCGGACCGTCGCCAGCAGGACTGCCAGGGCGCCGAAATCCTGTTGGTGCAGCCAGGCCCGGTTGCCCCGGATTTCGCGGCCAATCGGCCCGAGATTCTGCGCCGCATAGGTGACTTCGGCCGCCAGCAGAACAATCACCCAGGAGATATAGATCCAGACCATAAAGATCGGCAGCGCCGCCATGGTTCCGTAAATAGCGTTGTAACGGGCGACCCCGACCTGAAAACCGACGTAACCGAGCTGGCTGAGTTGCCAGCAGGTGCCACCGAAGATGCCGCCGACTACCGCTGCCGGAATCCGCACCCGGATATTCGGCATAAACAGCATCAGGAAGGTAAAAGCGATCCACATCGCGAGATAAGGGAGTATTTTGAAGGAGAAGCTGATCAGCCCACCTACGACTTCGGCACCGAGCAGCTCCTGAACGATCGACATTGTCTCGAGGGTCGCGGTCATTGAAACAGCGGCGACCAACAGCAGCGGGCCGAAGGCGAGGACGGAAAAGTAGTCGGAAAAACGCCTGATGATCGAACGGGTCTCGCCGACATGCCAGATATGGTTGAATGATTTTTCGATGTTCGACAACAGGGCCAGAACCGTCAACAGAAGAATCACCAGGCCGACCGTACCGAGCCGGGCAACATTGGTATTGTCGATGTAATGGAAGATCTGGGTCACCACCGCTTCGGAGCCGACGGCGAGGTTTTCGATCAGGATCGGTTCGAGCCGGTTCTGAACACCGAGCCCCTTGAGGATGGCAAAAGCAAAAGCCAGCAACGGCACGATCGCCAGCATTGTCGCATAAGTCAGGGCCGAGGCCCGCATCATGCAGTTGTCTTTACCGAAACCACGCACAACGACAGCTGCAACCCGCAACAGCCAGACGCCTATTCTCTGCAATATCGGCAAAGAGTCGAGCTCCATCTCCCACAGGGTTGTGGCAAAATACCTGCGCAGATCTCCGGTTTTTTTTCGCACCCCCTCAGCCATCATTTACTCCTTGATCCCTGCTGCGGTCTTTTCCGTCGGTACTGGAAAAACCGGGCGGCCGAGGGAATCGAGACCGTCGCCAAATTCGGCCGAACGACCGACCAGAACAATCACCAGTCGATCCGGCTTGAGGTACTCACGGGCGACCCGGAGGATGTCCTCCCTGGTCAACGCCGCAATCTTGTCACGGTAGGTCTTAAGGTAGTCCTCGGGATAGTTGAAATAATCGAGTCGAACCTGCTGGGTCAGAACCTGGTGGCTGTCGGTAAAGGCAAAGACAAAAGAATTGATCCGGCTCTCCTTGGCCAGGGCCAACTCTTCGGCGCTGACCGGCCCGGTCCGGATCCTCTCGATTTCATCGAGCATCAGGCGCACGACTTCAACCGTGCTCGCACACTTGGTCTCGCTGCCGGCAATAAACGATCCTGGCAGTTTGCGGCCAATTTTGAAATAGGAATAAACCGAATAGGCGAGACCCCGATTTGAGCGGATCTCACGTAACATCCGGGAGTTGAACCCGCCGCCGCCGAGAATAAAATTCATCACCCGGATCGCGTGCAGATCGGGATTGTCCTTGCTGATCCCGAGATGTCCAAGGCGAATCGTTGTCTGCGAAACATCCTTTTCAAAGACCCTGATCCCCGGCTCGAGACCTGGCCGGATCATCGGCAAGGGTTGACCAAGATGATCTGCCGGCTGCCAGGCAACAAAAAGTTTCTCGAGCTCGGCCAGCATCGATTCACGGTCGAAATCACCGCTGATCGCCAGCCACAGATTATCAGGGGTAAAGTGGCGACGATGGAAGGTGCGCAGATCATCGCGCGTGATCGCCGAAACCGACTCAACGGTTGAGGTCCGGCCGAACGGATGATCGGCATAAATCGTCTCATTCAAAACCCGGGAGGCGATCGAACCCGGATTATCGTCACGCCGCCGGATGTTCTCGAGCATCTGTCGCCGCAACAATTCGAGACGTTTCGCATCGAAACGGGGCCGTCGCAGCACATCATCGAGAATACGCAAGCCGGCCGCGACATCCTCCTTCGGCAGGGAAAGATCGATCGTCGTCATATAGGTATCGGTTGCCACTCCGAAGTCGATGGCGAGCCCTTCAAGGTAGTCTTCAAGCTCCTTCGGACCACGCTCACCGGCGCCACCATCCTGCAGTAATCCGGCAAAGAGTTCACCGCGTCCATCGAGCTCAACCGGATCGGAAATCGAGCCGGCGCCGATCATCGCGGTCACCTCGACCAGCGGCAACTCCTGGTCTTCGAGAAGATAGACCCGGATGCCGTTGGACAAACGGGTCTGTTCAATTGCAGGGACGTCGAATTCAAGAGCCGGGAAATCAAGCTGATCGGGCCGGACCGTTTTCTGGACCGGCGCCGAACAGGCGAGAAGCGGGCCGAGCAGCAGGACAAGCAGAGAGATTCGCAACATCATATCACCCCGTCTTCCCTCGACAGGACAACCACCGTACGATTCTGTTGCCGGAAATAGTTCTGCGCCGCCTGCATGATCTCTTCGGTCGTAATCTCGGCAATCTTCTTGTCATACTCGACCAGGTAGCGCCAGTCGTCGGCTACCACCTGGAAATAGGCCAGTGACCGGGCCAGACCGCTGTTGCTCTTGAGTGAGCGGACCTGATCGGTGCGCAACCGCTTGCGGATCCGGTTGATTTCCTCGGGGCTGACCGGCTCTTCAGCCAATTTTTTCAGTTCAGCGTAAATAGCCTGTTCGACCTCGCTGATTTTGCCGGGGAAAGGCACCGCGCTGATCACAAAAAGGTTCGGATAACGTGAGCCCGGCGCGCCGTAGGTGCCGATCCGGGACGCAATCTGCTTGTCGACAACCAGAGAGCGATAGAGCCGCGAAGTCGGGCCGCCGCTGAGCAGCATGTCAATCAGATCGAATGCATAATCTTCGCGACTCGGCATGGTCGGCTTGTGGTAGGCAATCGCCATCGAGGGTTCAGCGTCAAACTCGATTTCAACCCTCTTTTCCCCCTTCTGCGGCGGCTCGACCTCAGCCACCGGCGGAACCTTGACGCCACTGTCGATATCACCGAAATACCGATCGACCATGGCAACAACCTCGGTGAAATCGACATCGCCGACGATCGTGATCACCGTATTGATCGGAGCATAATAACGCTGCAGAAAATCCCTGGTCTCCGGCAGCGTCAGGTTGGCGATATCGGAGTTCCAGCCGATGATCGGATTCCGGTAAGGGTGCACCTTGAAGGCATTGGCAATCAGGTTTTCATAGAGGAGACCGCGCGGGCTGCTCTCGTAGCGCATCCGCCGCTCTTCGAGGATAACATCGCGCTCGGTATAGAACTCTCGCAGGACCGGGTTCTTCATCCGGTCTGATTCGATCGCGGCCCAGAGTTCGAGCTTGTTGGCCGGCAGATTGATGATATAGGTCGTCTGGTCCTTGCTGGTAAAAGCGTTGTAGCCGGTGCCACCATTCTCGGAATAGATCCGTGAGAACTCATCCTTGACGACATACTTTTTATGCTCCTGCTGCAGCGCCGCCAGCTCGTCGCGCAGGCGTTGCAGCTCCGCCGGGTCGCCCTCCGGGTCGACCTTCAAAAGATCGATCCGGTTGCCGAGAGTTTCGATTTGCTCCAGCAGCGGTTTTTCTGCAGCGAAATCGGTCGTGCCGAGGGTTTTTGTCCCCTTGAACAGCATGTGCTCGAGCAGGTGGGCAGCCCCCCGGCTGCGGCTGGTTTCATCGACCGCCCCGACCCCGAGGGTGATATAGGCAGCAAAGGTCGGTGAGGCATGCCGTTCAACCACCAGCAATTTGAGACCGTTGGCAAAGGTATGTTCCTGCACTTTCTCCTCAAGCTTCATTGCCGATACGGCAGCAGGGAGCAGGAAAAGCAGCAGAAGTGGCAACAGTAATTTTCGTAACATCTTTATATCTTTCCGGTTTATATAGGGTTTGAATAATTCAAAATTTCGTATTTATAAAAATATACACTATTGACCGGATTTGGTCGAGGGGGAGAAGAACGGAAATGGATTGCCGATTATGACAGTAGGCATGACGGTCATCACCAGCGCAAACGATTGACCCGAACCGGAGATTAGCCCTTCACCGGACCAGCAAATCAGACTATACTACCGCCCTGTCACCGGAAGGATTGACCATGCAGACCTTTGAACTGAACGAAAACGATTATATCGAACTCTGTAGCCTGCTCAAGCTGATCGGCATCACCGGCAGCGGCGGCATCGCCAAAATGCTGATCGCCGATGGCCAGGTGCTGGTCGATGGTGAGATCGAGCTGCGCAAGCGGTGCAAGATCCGGCGTGGTCAGACGGTCGAGTGCATGGAAGAGACGATCGAAGTGGTATAGACAGCAGCCTGATTATAAATAGGTCCGCTGCAACTCGGTCTCGCTCTTGAAGGCATAGAGAATAAATTCGACCAGGGCCACCAGCGAAGGGATCCCGGTCCAGAAAAAGAGCAGGTAGATCAGCCCCTGCAGATACTTGCGCAGGTAAAATTTGTGGCCGCCGACCCCGCCGAGAAAAAAAGTCAGCACCAGCAGCGCAACCTTGCTGAGCGAGCGCGGCGATTCGGCAGACGCCGCACCGTCCCCGGCAAAGGAGAAATCATCATCCGGCGCAAACTCAAACCGCTGCTGACATTTGGGACAGGTGATACTTCTGGTTCCCGCCGGGATTTTCTCACGCCCGACACTCTTGCTGTAATCACAATGTGGACAAACAATTTGTACGGTATTCATCTTCACCCCGGCCGGTCATCTAATCATCACAACAAGAAGTCACCTGTTTTCCAGCAGGAGATGACATCTTTAAAGTGATTCGGTTCAGAGCATTCCCCCCGCCAATCAGTTTAAACTGAATAATACTGAACCCTTATAGCACTTCCGAAAGTCTGAGGCAAGAACCGGACGACGGACCTCAGCCGCCGGGCCGCAACGGGTCGAACAGGTACTCGAGGCCGTTGACCTTGATCTCGTAGACCGCCCGCAACATTTCACCGAGTTTCCCTTGCGGGAATCCCTCGCCCGCCATCCAGACGACATACGGCTCCGGCAGGTCGATCAGCAACAGACCGGCGTGCTTGCCGTAGGGCATCCGCGCCCGGGCGAGCTCGAGCAACTGCCGATGGTCAAACGTTGTCATTTTCATTTTTTCACTTTAAACCCGGATTTGGCGAAAGCGGCCGCCAGGTCAGTCATCGGCGCATTTTTCTGCGGCTCCGGCCTGCTGTTTTTCTTGCGCTCCGTTCGCTGCTGTTTCTGCGGCGCAGCCTGGGTCTGCCCGGATGATTTTTCGGCAGCATCGCTGCGCATGCTCAAACCAATCCGCTTGCGCGCGATATCGACCGACAGGACCTTGACCTGAACCTGCTGGCCGACCTTGACCACCTGGTTCGGGTCCCTGACGAAGCGATCAGCGAGGTGGCTGATATGCACCAGGCCATCCTGATGCACGCCGATATCGACGAAAGCGCCGAAGGCAGCGACGTTGGTCACGATGCCGTTGAGACGCATCCCTTCTTTCAGATCGCCGATTGCGCTGACATCTTCGCGGAAACTGGTATTGACGAAGCTCTCCCGCGGGTCGCGGCCCGGTTTTTTCATCTCGGCGACAATATCGCGCAGCGTCGGCAGGCCGACATCGTCACTGACGTAGGCCTGCAGGTCAATGTTCATGAGCTCGCCCGGCCGGGCAATCAGCTCCGGCAGCGAAAGACAGAGATCACCGGCGATCCGCTCGACCAGCGGATAACGCTCCGGATGGACCGCCGTATTGTCGAGAGGTTGCTCGCCATTGCGGATCCGCAGAAAGCCGGCCGCCTGCTCGTACGCCTTCGGCCCGAAACGGGGAACCTTGAGCAATTGGTCGCGACGGCGAAAGGCGCCATGCTGGTCACGATACTGAACAATCGCCCGGGCCAGGGCTTCACTGATACCGGAGACGAAGCTCAAGAGTGCCCAGCTGGCGGTGTTGAGATCGACACCGACGAAGTTGACGCACGACTCGACCACCTCGTCGAGTGCTTTTTTCAACGCCGTCTGGTTGACATCGTGCTGATACTGACCGACTCCGATGCTCTTCGGGTCGACCTTGACCAGCTCGGCGAGCGGGTCCTGCAGGCGGCGGGCGATCGAAATCGCCCCGCGCACGGTCAGGTCGAGATCAGGGAACTCGGCGCGGGCAATCTCGGAGGCCGAGTAGACCGAGGCACCGGTTTCGCTGACCATGACCACCGGCAGCTTGAGACCCGCCTCCTTGAGGCAGCCGCGGGTGAACTGGTCCATCTCGCGACCGGCGGTGCCATTGCCGATGGCAATCATCTCGATGTCATGACTCCTGATCAGGCGAAGCAGTGCGGTGCGGGCCGCTTCGAGTTTGGCGCTGCCGCCGGCGTGCGGGTAGATGGTGACATGCTCGAGAAAGCGGCCGGTTGCATCGACCGCCGCCAGCTTCGATCCGGTGCGCAGGCCGGGGTCGATGCCGAGCACCCGTTGACTGCCGGCCGGCGCGGCCAGGAGCAGATTGCGCAGGTTCTCGGCAAAGACCTTGATCGCCGCTTCGTCGGCCGCGTTTTTCGCCTGCAGGCGCAGCTCGACCTCGATCGAGACCGCCAACAGCCGGTTGTAGGCATCGGCGATGACCGCCCGCAAATAATCGCCGTAGCAGCTATCTTCGTTAACCAGCAGTCGGTGCAGGCGGCCGCAGATCTCCTCTTCCGGGGCCTCAAGGCGGAGGCGGAGCACCTCCTCCTTCTCGCCGCGCCGCATCGCCAGCATCCGGTGCGAGGGAATCTGCCGGAGCGGCTCGGAGAAATCGTAGTACATCTCGTACTTGCTGACACTCCCCTCCCTGCCCCGGGCCGGCTGCGAACAGAAGACCCCCTGCTCCCAGCTCAACGTGCGCACACACGCCCGCGCCTCGGCCGCATCGGCGAAATGCTCGGCAAGGATATGCCCGGCGCCGGCGAGGGCGTCTTCCACCGAATCAACCTCGAGCTCCGGGTTGATAAACGCCTCGGCAATCTGCCCGGCAGCCGGGCCGGAGCCGGTCGCCGCCAGCAGCTGTTCGGCCAACGGTTCAAGACCACGTTCGCGGGCGATCAGTGCCCTGGTGCGCCGTTTCGGTTTATACGGCAGATAGAGATCTTCGAGCTCGGTTTTCTGCCGGGTCGCTTCGATCCTGGCCCGCAGCTCATCGGTCAGCTTGCCCTGCTCGTCAATCGACCTGAGAATCGTCTGCCGGCGATCATGCAGTACATTGTGATACTCGAGGCGCTCCTGGATATGGCGGATCTGCACCTCGTCGAGCTCGCCGGTCGCCTCCTTGCGATAACGGGCGATAAACGGCACCGTCGACCCTTCGTTGAGCAGGGCGACGGTCTGTTTGACCTGGGCGGTTTGCAGGCCGGTCTCTTCGACCAGGATGGTAAGCGGGGAGAATACTGCGACTTCTGACATGCGTGCTGTTTCCTTTACGAACCGGTGGTGATGTGAGGGTGTTTCAGGGTGGGGAGTTTAGCATATACGCCGCGATTTCCAGGAGGATAATCTTGTCTTTTGCGTCAATAATTTTGACAGAACAAAACTGAACAAGGGACGCATCCCTTGGGGATTTATTCCCATTGATAAACCGGGATTAATTACCAAAAGCCTTCCCTTCGGCCAGCGTCTTGAGCGCCTCCGGCACCGGGCGGCCGACTGACTGCAACGTCTCGATCATCCGCGCTGCCAGGGCATCAATTGTCCAGACCCGATCCTTGCGGGGAATGATGTCCTGCCCTTGCGCGTCGAGGAAGCGGATGACCTGAAAATTCCAGGCCGGTTCCCCAAAACGCTTGAGCAGTTGTCGATCTTTGCCTCTTCGATTATTGTAGACCAACACCGGATAGAATTCAGTCTCGATCACCTCGACAAGTTGCGGGTTGGAGAGCACGATCCGGCCGAAATCCTGGCAGCCGCTGCAGCCGGGAACTTCCTGGAAGAGCACAAAAACCGGTTTGCCGCTCTGGCCGCTTAGTTCGTAAGCCTTGTCGAGATCGCGCCCCCAGTTCACCGTTCCGACTTCGATTGGATTTTCCGTCGCTGTGACGCCGGGTGTCAGCATCAGCAAGGCAGCAAGTATCATGATGAATTGTCTCATTCGGCAGACCTCCGCATTGATATGATCTTTAGGAGGATTATATCCCGGCCCGATAGCTTTTGGATAAAGGAGCGATAAAGGTTTGGTAAAGAACAATTCGGGGACACATAAGTTATGTGTCCCCGAATTGTTCTTTTACTCCAAAACCAAGATCTGATCCTTCACCTCGGTAAAGGCGACGTCATGACTGATCAGGAACAGTTGATCGTACCAGTGCTCGGTCACCTCTTCCTTTCCAACATCAATCGCGCGGAAGGCGTGGGCCAGGTTCTCGCGCCGGGTCACATCGAGGTTGCTGGTCGGCTCGTCGAAGAAGGCAATCCGTGCACCGATGGTCTGCAACATCGCCAGGCGCAGGGCAACAACGGCGCTCATGGTCTGGCCACCGGAGAGTTGGTCGTCGTAGCGCTCGCGCAGTTCGCCATCTTCCATGTCGCGGAGGACGATGCGGTAGTCCTCCCCCCAGGCGAGCTCCTCGTCGACCTCGGCGATGATCCGGTAGATGCGGTTGGCGCGCTGGCTGATCTCCTCGCGGAAGCGTTCGGAGAGGTAGGCCGAGACCTTGTTGAACACCCGGTTGCGCAGGAACTTGACCAGCTCTTCCTTCTCGCCGTAGGCCTTGATCTGCGCCTTCTTCTCAGCGATCTCCTTTTCCAGCTGCTTGAGCCGGTCGATCTCGTTGGTCAGCCGTTCGACATCGGCCTTAAGCCCTTCGACTTTCTGGCCAAGGGCGCCGACCTCCTGCCGCAACGTATCTTTCTGTAGCTTCAGCGCCTGGTGCTGGTCGGCATCGTAGTCCTTGCCGGCGGTCTTCAGTTCATCCTCTTTGCCGGCCAGTTCGTCCTGCAATTGCGTCAGCAGGGTTTCGAACTTCTTTAAGTCCTTCTGCAGGCTCTCCAGCTTGGCCGCCTGCTCCTGGTTGGCAACGAAGAGATCACGGGACGCCTGGTGTTTTTTCTGTTCGGCCTCGGATACCTCGATATCGGCCTGCAGTCTATTGTAAGCTCCCAGCACTTTCTGTTTTTCAATGACTTGCTTCTGTGCTTCGTCCTGTTCCTTCTTCAGGCTCTCCAGACCGGCAGATCGTTTTTGATTGGCCTCACGCTTGCCAGCCAGGCTCTTCTCCTGCTCGTCGAGCCCCTTGAGCTGCACCTCGAACGCCTTGATGCTCTCGCTTGCGGCATTCGCCTCGGCTTCCTCTTTTTCCAGCGTCTTGATTTCAGCCTGCAGCCGCTGCCGTTTCTGGTCGAGATCGGCGAGCTTACCGGAGAAGACATCCCCCGGCGGCTTGTCAGCGATGTTTTTACACGGCTCCTGGAAGAACGGGCAGATTCCTTCGCCCAGCTTCTCCTGCCCTTCCTCCAACCCGACCCGCCGGCCGTCCAACTGCCCGAGCTGTGTCCGTGTTTTGCTCAGGGTTTCACGGATCTCCGGTAGTCGGGTAGCCAGCTTGGTGACCGCTTCATCGACCGCGAGGGATGTGCGCTTTTCAGTTAGAGTCTTTTCTTCGGCAGTGAGATCCTTGCCGGCCTGTTCAATCGCCTTCTCCTCGGCCTGGTACTGCGCGGCCAGCCTGCTGACCGTGGCGTTCAGATCGGCGAGTTCTTTCTCCAGCTGGCGCTGTATCTTGACCTGCTCGCGCAGCTCATGCAGACGCTTTTCAGCCTGCTCATAGGCTTCCTTACCGGCAGCGTTTTCGGCGACGATTTGCTTCGCCTTTTCGGCCTCGCTGATCAACGCCTTCTGGCTACCGACTTTCTCCTTGCCGTTGCCGATCCGCTCCTTGAGCTTGTCGATCTCGAAACCGAGATCCTTGACCCGTAGTTCACGCTTGTCGATGTCGGTCAGGCGGAGTTCCAGTTCTTTCAGTTCTTTCTGCTGTTTCTTGTAATTGTCCTCGGTGGCGGTCAACTCTTTCTTGGCCGCCTTCTGCTCGTCGCGCTTTCCCGGCAGCTTTTCCACCTGGTCCTGCAGTGGGCCGATCGACCCTTCGAGAACCTCGACCTTGTTCTGGATCGCCTTGAGCAATGCATTGGTGTCGCTGAAGGTCTTGCGCCAGGAGTCGATGCCGAGGATCTCGTCGAACTTGTTGCGCCGCGCCGTCGGGCGCTTCTCGACAAACGGGCCGAGGAATTCGTTCTGGAACGGGCCGATCACCAGCTCGAACTGTTCGGCCAGCGGCCGCCCCCCTTCGAGGCCGAGCAGCTCCTTGAGCCGCGCCTCGGTCTCCCTGATGTCCTTGTGTTCCTCGACTTCGAAGTCGCCGCCGACCTCCCTGGCAAGCAGCCACTTGGCCGGGGTGCCGACGGTGCGGCTGACCCGGTAGCGTTCGTCGTCGATGGTGAAGACGACGGCGATCTCGCCCTTCCTGGCACCGATGGTGACGAAGCGGTCGATATTACCGACGAAGTCCCGGGCGTCGACGCCGAACATGGCGTAGCCGATCGCCTCAAAGATGGTACTCTTGCCGACCCCGTTGGCGCCGGAGAGGACGTTGATCCCGGGCGAGAAAACGAGATCGAGTTCGCGGTGTGACTTGATGTTTTTCAGGTGGATCGAGAGAATCTGCATTATTTTTCTTGCTTCACGATAAAGGCCTTGATGACTTCATGATGTAGCGCAACCAAAATTTGCTGCGACATACTTTCTACGCACCTCAACTTTTTTGCCAAAATTCATTAACAGACCAAGTTCCCGACGACATCCTTGCAGATAGTTCTTGAGTTGCACCTCGTGCGCCGGCAATAAATTCTCAAGGGCTTTCAATTCAAGCACGACTTTATCCTCGACGATTAAATCAGCAAAATACTCTCCGACCGGTTGCCCTTTATAGAGAACTCGAATCGGTTCTTGCTGGGCAACTTTCAACTCCATATCTTCCAACTCGATCCGCAGGGCATTTTCGTAAACCTTTTCGAGAAAGCCGCTTCCAAGATGGTTGTGCACATTGTACGCACAACAGATAATTTTATCCGTCAGTTCGGTCTCCTTGTACATTTCCCCCTCCATTTAAGCTGTTTATATTCGTCGATCACATCCTGTTTTAACCAAAGGCTTAATCGAGGCCTTTATCCGCTTTGATCATGAAGTCATCACGAAGCTAATGTCTTTTCCTGGCTTTGAACCAAAACCTTTTGCCTCACGATAAATTCCTTGATAACTTCCTGATGTAAACCAAACCTTTAATCTCGGCCTTTATCCGCTTTGATCATGAAGTCATCACGAAGCTAATGTCTTTTCCTGGCTTTGAACCAAAACCTTTTGCCTCACGA